>NZ_DFMT01000021.1:0-27477 GCF_002376385.1 Algoriphagus sp. UBA3586
TACCCATTGGAATCGAAATTTCCTGATGGATGATCAGTTTTTAGCTCCATTTGTGGTGATGGAGGAGGGTTATATACCTGAGATGGAGAAAGAAGCATTAGAAGTTTTTTCAGATGCGATAGTGGTAAAGGCAGATTACACCCTTAGTGATTCACTGAACTATCGGGTAATGGACTTACAGTTGGATTTTCTGGACGAATTCGAAAATCCTATTGACGGTAAGTTTGTGCTTTCTATTACTGATGCTGATCAAGTAGTAGAAATGAATCAGGGAATTCGCCTCGAGCATGCTATAGAATGGCTGGATGAAGGTTTGCCTGAAACTTTTCAGAGCAGTCTAAGCCATCCTGTGGAGTATGGAATATCCTTAAAAGGGAAATTTACGCCGGAGAATAAACGGCAGGGACTAATCCAGCCCATCACGATAGTTCGGGGAGATCTGGAAGATTATGGTCAGGTCATGACAGATTCTTCGGGGTACTTTTGGGCAACTGGGTTAAGCTTTCAAGACACCGCCCAGATAGCAGTGGCTGCCATGAATGAGAAGCTCAGACCATTTGGATCAGTCGAACTAGAATCACTAGGTAAACCAGAACTTGGAGTTGCTTTGCCTAAACTTACCTATAGGAAAGTAGCTATTTCATCCAAGGATTATTTTTTAGATACCTCAGGGGATTACATTCTTTTGGAAGAGTTTGTCAAAGAGGAAACTCGTGAGAGAGAGACTATGGCTGAGCGAAATTATGGATATGGAGAACCGACCCAAGAAGTTGGTCCGAAAGAATTGGAAAAACTAACAATGGGAGAAATTGCAGGATTACTTCGATTAAATTTAAGCACATTAAAATTTGGAAACTATAATTTTGGTGAAAATGTAGGTGCTCCCCTTTTAATTTTGGACGGATCACCGAGGCCTTTTATGGAAAAAGGAGAATTATTGGATTTTCTAACTAATTCAATAGAGCCGTCTCAACTCCTATCCATCAAAGTATATTCTGACAATATCAGTAAAGCTGTTTTTGGAATGGCTGGATATGCAGGGGTAATTATGATTGAGACCAAAAAGGGTTTTAGAATCAAACCTGAAATCGAAACAAAATTCAATTCCGAAGGCTTCCAGTTTTTTACTGTTCCAGGTTTTACAGCTTTCCCCGAGTTTCCGAAAGCGCCATCTTCAGATCGATATCTTACCAAAAAACCAACTATTTATTGGGATCCGCTTGCGGAAATCACCGATGGAGTATTTAAGGTAAAAATCAAGGTTCCGTATGGCATCGATCGCTTTCGCATCAAAGTAGAGGGCTGGAGCTTGGACGGGGAGCTGATAGACCAAGTAATTCAAATTGAAAAATAGGAATAGAATTGATTCACCGATGACTTTCATTGAGCCTATTCAAAAAACCCCTTTCTTCACTTCAAGAACCCACTCACTTCAACTAACCCGATTCAAAAGACTTCATCGCATTAGCTTATGGTTAATCCCTAAGCACTAGGATAAGCTCATTTCCTTAAAAGAAATCCAGGAAATATTGAAGACGACTCAGGAAGCAAGCAGTCTATTGAAGCTTATTGAGGCAGCGGAGGCGATAGGGTTTAAGACGATTGGGGTCGAATTAAGCTTAGTAAATATTTACTAGAAATTAGTAAAAAAGGTATAGGTATTCAGTTTGTAGCCAAGTAATTTTAAAGAATTATAGATCGGATGGTCCGTTCTGGAGTAAGTTCACATCAAAAAATTACAATGATGAAAAAATTAAGCTTAGAAATGCTGAGACTTAGCACCAATGAAATTTTGGGAAGAAGTCAGATGAAGATGATTCTAGGAGGCCAATTCTGGAGATGCCATTGCGGTGATGGAAATTGGTTTACATTAATGACAGATAATCCAGATCCAACTTCTGAAACAGGCTGTGCTGAAGGATCGCATTGTATTGCAGCAGAACAATAAAATTTCGGCCCTATTTAAATATTAATGGGGCCGAATATTTTTCAAAGAAAATTGAAATTTTAAATGGAAAACATAATGATTTCTAGGTGTAAAAAAAGCAGTTTAAATTTAGAAATGATTTCAAATTTTTTGCAAAGATATTGCAAAAATATACTTAGTATAATTGTAACTTTCGGCTTATTGATTTTAATTTTTGGGTGTTCAAAAGAAGATTCTAAAAATCAAGTAGAAGTAATAAATATTCCTCAAAGAAACGACAGAGTTAAAGTTCAAGAAATTTCTTCTAAGATAACGTCTATTCAACTTGAGACAAGTAGTGATTCTTATTTAGGTAGAATAGATGAAGTTAAAATTATAAATGATCACTTATTTATTTTGGACGATTTAAAGAAAATTTCGATTTTTGATCTAGATGGTAAGTTTAAATCCAGATTAGCACCAATTGGTGATGGACCTGGTGAATTAGGTGTAATTTATTCAATTTGTGAGGATAGAGATTCTGGTAAAATATATGTATCAACAGGTTATAGATTACTTGAGTTTTCTTCAGAATTCAAGTTTATCAAAGAGACCAAATTTTCTGGTGGTCTTTATTATTTGTTTTTTGATGAAAATCAATTGCATACCATAACGGATGATTTTTTGCGGGAAGTTGACAAGAAATTTCAAACAGAGACTTTCATTTTAAAAATTGATGAAAACCTTGAAATCGTAGATTCAATAAGTTTTAGAAAGGTTGTCTTAGATTCAAAAATTATATCAGGATATAGGTATAAGAATTGGATATCGAGAGATAAAACTGGTTTGTATTTCTATAAGCCAGTACTTACGCCTGACTTGTTAGTCAGAGACACACTTTACGAAAAAATCGGGAATAATTTTTTTCCGATTTTAAAATTTAATTTCAATCATAATGTCTCTATTGATAATAATGGAGTTAAATCATTAAATATCTATAATATTATTAAATCCAATGAGCATATTATTATAGAATTTCAGGATGAACTTAGAAGAGTAGCTTATATTAATTTGAATAATGGCTTGTCTAAAAATATGCCTGGTGGATTCTCTTTCTCAGGTAATGATGATATAGTAATTCGACCGCTGGATTTAGAAAATGAATTATTCTATTTTATCCATTATGATAAGTATAGTGACAGCCAAACTCAGGAAATGAACCCTGTTGTGAATATTGTCAAATTAAAATAGACTACTGTTATTCCCCACTACAAACAACCAGATTCTAAAGATTGTGGCCCCACTTGCTTACGGATAATTGCAAAGCACCATGGGAAGCTTATTTCCTTAAAATAAATCCGTGAAATATTGGAGACTACCCGGGAAGAAAGTGAGATCGTCCCTTCTGCCTATTCGGCGATTGTTCGGCTCAAATTCTTTTTTCCACACCAAGTCCGCGTCAAGTGGAAAGATCAGTAGTCAAATACTTGGATAATTCCACTTTTGAAAAAGAGTTATTTAAAGCCTTTGTAGGTTTTAATTGAGAATTTGGATGAAAAATACCCTGCATAGGGTATTTTTTTAAAACCTGTAATTTCTTTTATTGTTGTGTTTCCTTTACAGTAGCCAATTCCTTGATATGACCAAATTAATTTTTGAAAAACTATATGAGTGCAAAACGGAGCAGGATGTTGAAAGATACATCAAAGACAATCCTCAATTTTTCAAAAATGAAAATTGGAAACCAATTGGGGGAACTGAATCAAATTTCAGCATAATAGAGAACCAACAATCCAATCCGATCGCTGCTTTGGTCGAAAAGGTTACAAATTCTATTGATGCTATTTTGATGAAAAAGTGCCTTGAATTAAATCTCGATCCAAAGGATAAAGTTGCTCCGAAATCCATGGATGATGCAATTGATAAATTTTATGGAAAGGAAGCCAAGAATTGGGATTTAAGGACTTTTCGGAGAAGTCAATCCGAAGAAATTCAAATTTTGGCAGATGGGCCAACCAAGGAAAGTGCTGTCATTATTTATGATAATGGGGAAGGCCAGAATCCTGAAAAATTCGAAGATACATTCTTGTCCTTGATGAGAGGCAATAAGAATGAAATTCAATTTGTACAAGGTAAATATAACATGGGAGGCAGCGGTGCAATTGTCTTTTGTGGCAAATTGGGCTTTCAGTTAATTGGGTCTAGACGATTTGATAAGAAAGGTGAATTTGGATTTACGCTAGTACGAGAACACCCACTTTCTAAAGTGGAACAAAGCACCAAGAAAAACACGTGGTACGAATACCTAACTATCGATGGGAAAATTCCTTCCTTTCAGATTGACAAATTTGATCTTAGACTTCATGGGAGACAGTTTGAAACGGGGACAATTATTAAAATGTTTTCCTATCAAATGAAGGGGGTTTCTGGCTTCGCCCAAGACCTAAGTCAAAATTTGAATGAGTTTTTGTTTAAGCCAGTACTTCCGCTATTGACAGTAGATAACAAAGAGAGGTATCCAAATAATGAGGTGCTTGAATCAACGGTGTTCGGGCTACAAAGAAGGTTAGAAGAGGATGGTGATAATTATGTAGAAGACTGGTTTTCAGAAAATTATTCTGATAGTCTTTTTGGCAAAATGAAAGTGACTTGTTATGTGTTCAAGGCCAAACGGGAAAATAGATCTGTCAAACAGACAAAGGACGATATAAGAAGAAATTTCTTTAAAAATGGAATGTCTGTTTTATTCTCAATGAATGGACAGGTCCATGGACATTACACTACGGAATTTATTACCAAGGGCTTAAAGTTTAATCTATTAAAAGACTATTTGCTGATAAATATTGACTGCACCCATTTAAATTATGAATTCCGGAAAGAACTTTTTATGGCATCTCGGGACAGATTGAGGCAGGGAGATGAATCCAATAAATTAAGGGAATATCTTCGGAAGAAGCTGACCAATTCTAAGTTGGTAGAAATTAATAAAGCCAGAAAGGATTCCATTGGTTTGGAATCAGAGGATACGCAAGAAATGGTGAAATCATTTGCCAAAAACCTTCCCAAAGATGGAGACCTTTTTAAGCTTTTGCAGAATACACTCAAGATTGAGGAAAAGGATAAGTCCCAAAAACCAGCTTCAAAAGCTCCCCAAAGACAGAAAGCCTTAGAAAAAGAATTTAAGCCCGAGCGATATCCTAGTTTCTTTAGATTGTACAATAGAAAAGATGAAAGCCAAGTATTTAGTGTTCCAATAGGTGGTGAAAAGACACTTAAATTTGAAACCGATGTCGAGGACCATTATTTTGATCGAGTGGAAGATCCAGGGGAACTTCAGGTGTCCGTTTTAAATGTGAAAAGAAAGGAGCAAAACGAAACTTCCGGAGGTGATAAACCAGGAAGTTCTTTTTATCCCGGAGATCTCATTAATGTTGTAACTTCGAGTCCAGACAGAGGTACAATAAAAATCACCATAAATCCCAATACGGAATTGCGCCAAGGTGATGAGATTGAAGTGAAAGCCTCACTCAAAGGTCCAGGAGAGACTTTTCAGGACGAAGTAGTGTTTTTAAAAATAGTAGATCCTGAAACTCCATCAAAACAAAAGGTAAAAGTCCAAGAAGACGATATGGACAGCCTAGGACTTCCAGAGCTCGTAAAGGTTTCGGAAAATGAATGGGATAATATGCCTTTTGAAATGGATCATAAGACAGTAATGTTTCCCTTGGCAGAAGGGGATAAATTGGAGAAAATTTTTATTAATCTGGATAGCTCCGTGTTTCTAAACCACAGAAAGAAACTGACCAATGAAGAGCAAATTTCTGTGGCACAGAGGAAATATTTGGCTTCCGTTTATTTCCATGCTTTATTTCTTTATATGACTACTAAAAATAAAGGCTATAATCTACAAAGGTCGAATGATGGCGAAATGGAAGACATGACTATAGCTGATTATGTTAGTGGAGTTTTTGATAGTTTCTATTCGGATTTTCTTTTGAATTTTGGAATGGAAAGTCTTTTGGCAGCTTTGGAGGACTAAATGGATTTCCTGAAAGGACAGATCGGACAACATATTCAGAACAAAGAGGGAAAATCTGATTGTTGGATAATTCATTGTTCCAATCAAGTTGATTTAAGCGAGGCAATAGCTTTTGCTGAGATTGCTGAAAACCAATTAGGAAAGAGGCATCCCCATCAATATAGGAGATGTAAATTGACACTAGAAAAATTTGTCAATCTTTTGGTAGGGGAGAGAACCAAAATAAGTAAAGTGACCTCTTTTCATGATTTACTGGAAGTAGTAAAAAGTTGTAAAGTGAAAGATATTGGCCCTTTGACTTTTTACGATACGGCAACAAGAATTGGAGCATATCTTAAAATTTATCCCGAGATGATCTACCTGCACAGAGGTACAAGGATAGGTGTCGAAAAGCTTTTGGATAGGAAAATCAAATCAGACACTTTAGAAAGGTCTGAGTTGCCAGCAGTTTTTCAGGATCCAAGAATCACATGTGATGATATTGAAGATATTTTATGCCATCTGAGTAAGTTGAATGGTGGCGAGAAAAAGGAGTTGAAGGGATTTAGAAAAGGTAGTTGTTAATAGGTCTAATTCTGATATCGTTTTCGAATATTTTGGGTTAATAAATATCGTTTTCAGGTATTTTTAATCCGTTTTCCTTTATTTTGTAAGCACTTACAGCTGACTATAATTCACCAATGCACACCGAAAAAATCACTTTTACAGGCCATGATACCTTTCACTGCCGAAGCTTTTGGCTCAAAAAAGGTGTTGATTTTCTGGACGATAATGGTGAGTTTGGTGCGGAAGAGGCGGTTTTGAAATTGGGCGTTGGTAAAAACATGGTGGCTTCCATTCATTTTTGGCTTAAGGCGTTTGGAGTTAAAAACGAGAAAGGGTATGTTTCGGAATTGGCAAATAGCATGTTCACCAAAGGGGGATGGGACGAGTTCTTGGAAAACCCTGGAAGTCTTTGGATTTGGCAGTACCATTTGGTGAATTTAGGAAGGGCGAGTATCTACCAATTGTTCTTCAAAGAATTCAGAAAACAGCAACGCAGAAATCAATTCACTAAAACCCAACTGGAGCAATTCCTGAAGAGAAAATCGGAAGGAAAGGTTGCCGATAAAACATTGAAAAATGATATCAAGGTATTTATTAAAATGTATCTGGTTGAGGACAAAATGGGAAAGGGAGTCGAGGACGATCTTTCATCCATGTTCATTGAGTTGAATCTCATTTCTGAGGTGGATGCCTCGGAGAAAGAAATCACTTATCAGCTTAGGGTGGATATGAAAAAAGAAATTCCTTCACCTATTTTTCTTTACTGCATCTTAGACTCATTTCCAGAAAGGGAATCGATCTCCATGGATGAAATCATTGATGAGGTGGGAGATGCATTGGTCTGTACCAATGAGGGTGTAGAGCGGCACGTTGGCAAATTATGTGAATTGTATCCCCAGCAGGTGGTTTTTAAAGAGGATGCAGGAAGAAAAGAAGTGCAAATCGATGCAGGTTTGGACAAATGGGAAGAATTAACAAAGTATTACAATGGCTGATTTTTCAGTTTCTACCAATATAATCAGGGATAAAGAGCGTAATATTCATTATATCCCTACTCCCAATGCCAAGCAAGTCTATGAGCGGATAGTGAATAACTTTCAGACTGGACACCGAGCATTTAATATTGTGGGTTCTTATGGAACTGGTAAGTCTAGTTTTCTTTGGGCCTTGGAGCAAAACCTTATAGGAAAAAATGAATCCTTTTTTGGAGCTGTTAATGGTCACTTCCAAGGCATTAAGAACTTTCAATTTCTCAATATCATTGGTGAAAGTAGGTCTTTCAAAGAAGCCATTGCCGAGAAGATCCATGCCAAGAATACTTCGACAAAATCTATTTTAAATTATCTGGAGGACAGTTCAGACAAAAACTCATGTACTGTTCTTGTTGTTGATGAATTTGGAAAGTTCTTGGAATATGCGGTGGCAAATGATCCTGGAGTTGAATTATACTTTATTCAAGAGCTAGCGGAGTTTGCCAATAGTCCGGACAGAAATCTAATCCTGATTACAGCACTCCATCAAAATTTCGGTTCTTACTTCTACGGCCTAAAGGCCAATGAGCGAAATGAATGGGAAAAGGTACGTGGTAGGCTACTGGATATCAGCTTCAATGAGCCAGTTGAACAATTACTTTTCCTAGCAGGAGAAAGGCAGCAGGAATTAGGCTATCAAGTAACAGATGAGGAGAAGTTTAAAAAGTTAAAGAGTCTATTGCAAAAATCCAACCTGATCAATAATACTGGGATTTTGGATGGAGATCTGGCGAGAAAGCTTTTTCCACTGGATTATTTGTCTGCCTATGTTTTGGTCAATGCTTTAACTAGATATGGCCAAAATGAGCGCTCCTTATTCACCTTTTTGTCTTCCAAAGAAAAGATCGGATTAGCAGGTTGGGATGAGAAAAGCGGACAAGGCTTTCATTTGGGTAGAGTTTACGATTACCTCTATGCTTCTTTATCCTCTTACCTCTTGGATCGGAAATTTAACCAAGATAAGACGACTTGGGAAAGTGTTTTTCTGGCTTTTGAAATGGTAGGTTTATTCGTCTCAAATGAAGAGGAATTGGAGCAAATGGAAAATTTACTAAAGACAATTCTGTTGGTCAATCTCTTTGCGCGGGAATTTGGAACTTGGGATGAATCCACTATTTGTGAGTATGCCCAATTGACCATGGGAATTTCCTATCCTAAAAAACTCCTTCAAACACTAAAAAGCAATCGGATTATTACATATTCCTATGCTTACAATAAATTCAAGCTTTCGACAGGAACTACCCTAAATATTGAAGAAGCGATAGAAAATGCAGGAAAGGATTTCAATACAGATATTTCCCTGACGGCACTTCTGAAGCAGTATGTCAATCTACCTATTGTACAGGCTAAGGCTTATCAGTACAAATATGGTACACCTCGATTATTTCAGTATCGATTTGTAGAAGAGTTTGCTTTTACTGAACCTGAAGGTGAATTGGATGGATATATCAATATTCTATTTAATGATAAAGATATCAAAAAGGATTTACTCAAAATTTCTTCGGATTTAGCCTATCCTCAACTTTTTGTTATTATCAATTCCTTGGAGAATATCAGGCGACCTCTTTATGAAATTGAGAAAATCAAAAAGGTGCTGGAAAACGAAGCTAAAGATGATGAAAAGGCTAAAGATATGCTCTTTGAGGAAATGAAATATCTCGAAAATGAGATTATTTCATTGATTGATAGCTATTTATTTACAAGTTCTCCGGATTCTTATTGGGTTTATAATAGGGAGGAGATTTTCATCAAATCCAAAACAGATTTTAACAAGAAGCTTTCCAAGATTTGTGAGGAGAAATTTGGGGAGACCCCTCGATTTAGAAATGAACTGGCTAATAGGGAATACCTTAGTACTCCGATTATGACGGCGAGGAAGGCCTTGCTCTCTGATCTATTGGAAAGTGCCCATTTAAAGGAGTTAGGTTATGATCCCGATAGATTCCCACCTCAAAAGACGATCTATCTTTCCCTTTTAAGAGAAACTGGGATTCATAGAGAGCTAGCCGATGGGATATATGAGTTGGGGGAACCGACAGATCTAAGTTTTGCTCCTTTATGGAACCAAAGCATGGAATTTCTGGCATCTACCGAATTTTCAAAGCGGAATCTCGATGAATTCTATCAGCTACTGAGATCTGGCAGTCTTAAGCTAAAAAAGGGATTTGTCGAGTTTTGGGTGCCAATTTTCCTGATTATCAAAAAAGAAGATTTCGCCCTATATCATAATGACAGGGGCTATGTTCCCTATATTGATAATGATGTGTTGGATTTGATTCATAAGAAACCAACTGATTACAGCATCAAATCTTATCGAATTGAGGGGGTAAAGTTGGATCTTTTTCAGCAGTATAGGGAAATCACGGCCATAGCTGAAGGCTTAGGGCAGGGATCAAGCTTTATCAGGATATTCAGCTCCTTTGTGCGGTTTTATAGAAATTTGCCTGCGTATACCCTTCAAACGAATAAATTAACGGAACATGCAAAAGGATTTCGGGAAGCGATTAGAAAATCTGAAGATCCTGCCTCTGCACTGTTTGAGTCAATACCGATGGCATTGGGCTATGGGAAAATAAATTTCGAGGAAAACCCTGAGGTATTAAAAGGATTTGTTGATCAGCTAAACGCTGCAATTTATGAGTTGCGTACAGCCTATGATGAACTTCTTAACCGAATCGAGGGAAGTTTGCTGAATGTGACAGCAATCAAAGAATCCGAATTCCTTTTATATAAGGCTACTTTACAAAAAAAATACAAAGGAGTAAAATCTCATTTGTTGATACCTAAATTTAAAGTGTTTCATACCCGCTTGATGTCGAAGTTGGATGACCGGGACAGTTGGTTAAAGTCTATCGCAGATCAACTATTGGGAAAATCCATCGATAAGATGAACGACCAAGAGGAAATGATTTTATTGGAAAGCTTTAAGGAAGCTTTTTCCAATCTAGATCGAGTTTTAGAGGTTCATGAGTTTTTGGGCCATGAGGAAAATGAAGCCTATACTTTTGATTTGATAGATAAGACAGGAAAAGTTTTCCATGAGAAGGTCTCATTGACTCTGGAAAACCAGGAAAAAGTAATTGAACTTTATGAGCAACTGAATACTTTATTAAACAAAAAGGAAAAGTTGCTTAATAAAGCAGCTTTAGTTAGATTGTTAAAAGATTTTTTATAAATGACGAAAGTTCGACATGTATTAGGAATATCAGGAGGCAAAGATTCTGCTGCTTTGGCTTTGTATCTCCGTGATCTTTATCCAAAACTTGATATTGAATATTATACAAGTGATACAGGTAGGGAATTGGATGAGACATATGCCCTGATAGAGCGATTGAAAAGTGCTTTAGGTAGAGACATCATCGAGATCAAGCCGATTGAAGAAAATTATACAAATGCAGAAAGTAACTTTGATCATTTTCTAGAACTTTATGGAGGCTATCTTCCCAGCTCTATGGCCAGATGGTGTACCAAAAAACTGAAATTGGAACCTTTTGAAGACTATATAGGAGAGGAGCCTACTATTTCCTACGTGGGAATCAGGGGGGATGAGGATAGGGAAGGTTATATTTCCAAGAAACCAAATGTGCAATCAATTTTCCCATTCAGAGAAAATATCTGGAGTGAGGATGTGATTAAGAAAGTGCTTTCTAATCAGAGTATGGAGCAAGTTTGGTCTTTGTATGGAGAGGTATTAGGTGAAAATGAACTGAAGGCAGCAAGTCCCTATTTAACCAAAAAAATAGGATTGAATTTTACCCAAAAGCAGAAGTTAAAGGCCTTGCTTCGAATTGGGGTGAAGGAGTTTAATCAGGTAGTCTTCCAATTTTTAAAGACCACCGACTATCCCGTAGGCAAACTGGACTCTTTTCCCTTGATAGAAAATGAGGATATCATTCGCTTGGATGACGTTTTTCAAATCTTGGAGAATTCTGGAGTAGGTGCGCCAGGGTATTATAAGAAGCTGGATTACGAGGTAGAGATAGACGGGGAGCAAAAGAAGGGTGTATATGCCCGAAGTAGATCAGGTTGTTTTTTCTGCTTCTACCAACAGAAGATCGAATGGGTTTGGCTACTAGAGCAACATCCCCAACTTTTCGAGAAAGCAATGACCTACGAAGTAGATGGATATACTTGGATGCAGGATGAGACCTTGGAAGAACTCGCTCATCCTGAGAGGGTAATCTCCATCAAAAAAGAACATTATTTAAGAACCCACCGAGAGCAAAGCAAGTCCGCTAAATCCTGGCAAGATGATATTTTAGCTGCTGAAGGGGTGGGCTGTGCTAGCTGTTTTATTTAAGGAAGAATAATGGATAATTTTAAAGTCATATTATTAAATGACTATGAAGTAGAACTTCGTTATATAAATGAAGAATTCATTATTGAAATGGGTTTTGAAAATAAGATCATTGAAAATAATTTTTTTTCTGGGTTAAGTGATGTGAAGCATTTAAAAATCAAAGTTTCAAATGATGCATTAAATGTCGAACGCATGTTTCAATACTTAAATGTCTGTTATTTATATTTTGGATTTATACCAAAATATAATTTCAAATCTAAATTTGATCCAATATTTAGATTTGAAATCATTGTAGGTTTAATAAATAGAATTGATATTAAATCTTTTTCACTTTCATTAAGTAATTGCCATTCTATAGATAGTGATAGTTATATTTTTGAATTAAATTCTATGACTCCAGAGTACTTTTTAAATATTTTGCAAACTAATACAAAAGCTAGGAGATTGGGTTATTTAAAGCTGATTATATCTCTTTTTAAGGAGTCTAACTATTTTCCAATTAATTATTTGAATAAAAAAATTGAGCTAGCAAGCAGTGATTTTTCAAATGATCTTGATGAATATGGCGTTACAGATTTTGGAAATAATAAAGGGTTGATTAAATTGACTTCATCTGGTATTTCTGCAAAGCCATATACTGATCTTTTAGAAGAGTTGAATTTAGTTACTCGTGTTAATAATACATATGTTTTGACAAAACAGGCAAAGGTTTATTTTGCTTTTCAGTCAAATATTGGTGATTTGAGAAGTATTAATAGCAACCTTTTTTTCTTAAATGAGATCGATAGGTTATTTTTCCTTAGACAAATATTTTTATCAGATTCATTATATATAATTGTTTTATTAGATATAATTAAAATCACTGGTCAGGTTTCTATAAAAACAATTAAGGAGGTTTTTCAATTGTATTTACTTGATGAAATGGAAAGACTCCAGCATAGTTCAAATGATTTTTCTTTTATTAGAAAAGTTTCAGATATTAGAAAAAGAATTAGGAGTTGGTTGAAACCTCAAGTTTATTTGGAACATATAGTTGAGCCTCGAATCAATTGGTTGCTGGATTTGAATTTAGTGATTCAAGATAAAAAGTCTAGTATTACAGAATATAGTCTTTCTATTTATGGGGAAAGATTTTTGTCAATTATTTCTTCTACTCTTGAAGTGGGTGAAAATAGGGAGGTTTATTCTCGTAAAATTGTTAATAACCATTTTTTCGGAATATTTGATAGTGTGTATCATTCTAGTGGGTATAAGAAAGTTAGTGGGTTTTATGAAATCGAGCCTATGATTAGGGAATCATTTTTGATTTTTAAAACCAATGCCCCAAATAGAATTGCGGCATCTCAAGCAATAGATTATGTTTCTTTCAAATCTTATTTTGAATATAGAAAAATTGTTGAGTTTGAAGAAGTAAGAGCAATGCTTGAGAGAAATAATGATATGGTTAAAATGGATTGGTTTAGAACTGAGTCTGATGGAGCGTTATACTTTAATAAAAAATGAAAACAAATGGAATTAAATGACCTTTTTTTTAAAGAGAATCCTTTCAGAACAGGTCCGTCTTTAAATCCAGCGGAATTGTTGTGGGCGGGTTTTCCAAAATTGAAATCTGATGTAGAAAGTCGATTGGTTTTTGCAATGAAAACGTCTCCTTCGAGGATTGTTTTAAATTGGGGAAGATACGGAAGTGGTAAGACTCATGCTGCTAATTATTATACAAAAACGAATAGAGTTAATCAAATTGCGACAGAAAAAAATACAATCGAACCTAGGTGTATTAAGATAAATCTTCCGAGAACTAGTAAAGATCCAGTCCAGTCTTTTTTTAGGAGCTTCCTTGGTCAAATAGGTTTAAAGCAAATTAAGGAGGATCTAGATAGATTGAATACTGAGTATCCAGGACAGATTGGGCAGATTATTGATATAAATTCTAATGATATTATTGTGTCAGATTTATTTAAGCTTTTGATTGAAGAGGATGGTTCGGATGAAGATTTTTTCCCTACAGTTGAAGCTTATATATTTGGTGATAATGCCAAAAGTACACTTCAAAAACTTGGACTTCCTTTTGGATTGAGAGATGATGAACAAGTTGTAAATTTTTTGAGTACATATCTGAACTGTATTACTTATGAAAAGCATATTTATTCTGCATTTATTCTGTGGATTGATGAGTTTGAAGATATAGATACATTAAACAAACAAAGTCAAGATAGAATAACTACTTTCATACGTCAATTATTTGATAAAACTCCTAATAATTTTTTATTATTTTTGAATTTTACTCCAAAGACATTTTTCAATGTTGAGGATTTATCAATAATGCTTGGAGAGGCTTTATCAACGCGTGCGAAAATTCGAATTAATTTTCAAGAGCCAAACATTGGGGAAGCTATTCAATATATTAAAGAGCTGATTGCTTCTCAATTGATTGAAGGGTCTAATGAATTAGGACCATTTTTGGATGAAGGCGTGTTTGAATATGTATTGGAAAATATAGGAATTCTTTCTGTTAGAAAAATAAATGAAGTTCTTTCTCTAATTTTAGAACTTGCTGTTTTAATGGAACATAGCAAACCTATTGATGTTGATTTTGTAAAGTCTATACGGGATGAAATACCATCTTTTGAATCTTAATGATGATAATATATCTAGATACTTGCTCTATTTTGAATTTACTGCAGGCAAATTATTCGGATGAATTTTTGGTTTATTTAGAAAAGGAATTTGATAATGTTTTTATTGCCCCAATTGTTTTAGAGGAGTTGGAAAAAAATAAATATGTGAATATTATTGAGGATGAATCTAGAGAAATTTTGGATGAAATATTAGACTCAAGAGTTTCGAGATATGTTGATAAATTAGATGTCAAGGATGCTAACGGTTTTACTTTAAGAAAGAATTTGGGCAAATACAAACCGAATGGTGAGTCTCATTCAGTTTCTCATTCTTTAAATTTCAGTAGGTTTGGAGGTGATGATATTTCTGATTTTCTATTAAATACTCATATACTTACAGATGATCATCCGGCAAAAGAGGATTTTAATTATTTTAGCAGCTTAAACCTGCTTGGGAAATTTTTAGATAGCATTGATATTGTTACCTTTTTTTGGTTAAAAGGTTATATTTCAAGGAATCAAGTGCTAAAGTATTGTGATTCAATTAAACAGCTATATTTTAAAGATGTTTCTTTATTAATTCAGGAATTAAAAATTTTAAACTCTAGTTTTTCTGGCAGATTTAATTCATCTGAAAGATTATTTTTAGTAAATCTAATTGATAAATTGAATAGTATTAATGAAGGAATTTCTGATTTCTTGATTGAAATACGTAAGCATAATAATTTTAAGAAAATTAAAAGCAGGAAAATCGATACTTTAATGGAAAATATTATTGGATTCTCAGTGGGACCAAAAATAAATTATATTAACAGTAGGATGAAAGATTTAGAAAAAGTTTGGCTCTTAGAAGAATAGTTTTATTTCAGCGTTTATATTTTTTTCCCCTATACTAACCCTTATTGAATTCTCCGCTTCCCTATCTCCCAAGCCCATTGCCTTCAAAACATGTGAAGGCTGAACTAATGCAGAATTACAGGCTGATCCTTGGGCGACAGCGATTTTATTTCTGTTCCTTAGGATAAAGGATTCTGCTTCTTCATTTTTTAATTGGAAATTGCTGAAGTGGGGAAGTCTAGGAGCATTCCTCCCATTCACTTTAATTTTCCCTGTTTTTTCTAATTCGGACTCAAAGTCATCCCTTATTTTTTTTACTTTCCAATAAGTATCTTCCATTTCTTCTAAACAAAGCTGTGTGGCCTTAGCTAAGCCTACTATACCTGGAACATTAAGCGTTCCTGACCGTAGCCCAAACTCATGACCGCCTCCGTGAATTTGAGGAGTCAGTTTAATTCCTTTTCTGACAAATAGTCCTCCTATTCCCTTTGGACCATAAATTTTGTGGGCACTAAAGCAGAGCATATCGATAGAAGCTTCTAAAACGTCTATTGGGACTTTGCCATAGGCCTGGGTTGCATCGGTAAAGAATAATACATCTGAGGATTTGCAAATTTCCCCAATAGTTTTGATATCTTGTAAGACTCCAGTTTCATTATTCGCAGTCATAACACTTATCAAAAGCGTGTCTTTTCGAATGTTGTTCCTTAATTCATCCAAGTTTATTAAGCCTTCAGAATTTACTGTAAGATAGGTGACTTCTCCTCCAATTTCCTCAAGGTAAGCGCAAGTATCTAGTACCGCTTTATGCTCGGTCCGAACTGTGATAATATGGGGTTTTTCATGTCCATAGTTAAAAAATGCTCCTTTTAGTGCCAAATTAATGGATTCTGTGGCACCAGAGGTAAAGTGTATTTCTTCTTCTTGTGCATTTATAGCATGGGCAATAATCCTCCTGGACTCATTTACTGCTTTCGCAGCTCTTTCTCCGAAAGTATGTGTGGTACTAGCCGCATTGCCATAATCCTCCAAAAAGTAGGGGGTCATAGCCTCAAATACTCTTGTGTCGAGGGGTGTGGTGGATGCCAAGTCAAGGTAGAGAGGAGTCATTATTTTTTAAGAAGTTCAATTTGAGACTCCAATTTGGAAATTTTGGCTTTCAGAACTTTTATTTCTGATTTTTCTTTTTTCTCATAGGCTAGTCCAGTGGCTTGTTTTATTTCGTCTTTGTATGACAGTAGGGGATTATATAGTTTGAAATATGATCCTCCTATTGCTCCTGAAAAAAGGATTAACTCGGGATTATTTATTCCTCCATTGAGAATATGACTTGTTGCTATTCCCGGATATGGGTCAATGTAATATATTTTTCTAATTCCTAATTGATATGCTTTTTTAGAGCATAGCTCACATGGGCTTGCTGTTGTAAATAATATTCCAGATTCAATGCCACTATTTCCGTATTTAGAAAGTTGTAAAAATGCATTTTCTTCAGCATGAAGGGATCTTGTATGAACTTGGTTTTTTTCACCTTCTACACTATTCTGAATATCCTTGAAACAATATGAAATGTTATTTCCACAATTATGAAAGTTATTTACTTCATTAGTTGATAAAGCTGTATTTGCAACATCCCTGAAATTTTCATTTTGTCTTTCGTACTCACTAAATGCATGTTCATCTTTTTTACCTAGTAGATCTCTTGAATTTCTAAGTAAACAAGGAACTTGAAATTGAGGTGTGTTATTCCAGCCGATTGCTTTGATTGAAAAGTTTTTGTCTGTTATCGCTGCTCCTACTTGTCTTGAAATGCACCCTGAATTTGATTTTGCCGAAAAGGCAAGTTGCATTACTCTTTCCGAAGATGAAGGAGTAATTATTCCTGGTTTCATTATTAGAGAATAGTATTGCAATAACTGGTATTGCAAGTTTTCAACTGAACTTCCAGGGTTATTTATATGTATATCTGATATTTCAATACATTTTTGAATATCCTGAGAAATATATAAATCATTCCCTGTTAACTTCTTAGGATATTCTTTATTGTCTAGAGAATCAATTTCCGGCTTTTTCAACCCTAGATATTTTAGCCTTTTTCTTCTGGTATCGTCACTGGTGTTAATAGAAAATAAATAGAAGGAATTATATCTTTCCCGTAAATAATAAACTTCGAAAGGATTTCTGAGTGCATCCAACACTACTAAGCATCCAGTCCCATCGAATTCAGACTTTTTTCGAAGAAGTTTGATTAATTTATTCATTTTGGCAACTAAAGCATCCGATTTATTAATATCTAAACTTCCACTTCCAAAGGCATTTCCTGTAGATCTTATATTGTTCCCAATTTTTTGAAAAAGAGACGTAAACTCATTTGTAAGGATATCTTGTATTTTTTTCTTTAATGTGTTTGTAAACTTTGGTAGATTTTCAAAATGAAAATTATATTTCTCTTTAATTTTTTCAAGTTCTGTTTCACTTTCTTTATCATTCTCCTTTTTCTGTATTTTTTGACGAAAGAGATGCATTTCGTTGTATTCAGCCTCGATAGACTTAAATTGTTCCTTGATTTTTTCAAAATCATCAATACTTGAGAAGTTTTCTAAGATAAAATCTAGGAAACTTTCAAATGGATTTTCTAGAATAAAAGCAGTTATTATATCCTTAGCTCTTATCGAATAGAATGGTTTCCAGTTATTTTGTGCAAAATGTAGAATTATTCTTTTTTTTCGATTCTCATTTGGGTTGGATTCTCCAAGATTGAAGTCTTCAAAATTTATTTCATTTTTGTCCTTGAGAAAAAACTCAGTTGCTGTAGTGCATCCAGAACCAGTTCTCCCTGTTAATCCTATAACTAGGAAGTTTCTTCTATAAGAATATATTTTTGAAATTCCCTCATTCATAACCTTTGTTGTTTAAATTCTAAATAAAAATGTATCATTTCTACATTTAAAAAAAGCTTCAATTTTTTTCTAAAGTATTCTAATTCAAACCACCTCTTCCTCTCCTCAGTAATCACAAGCCATTATTCAGAATCACTATCGTTTGCCAATTGATGGCAGAATGGGTTCTACACAATATAGTAAAAAGTTATTTTGTCTTTTTGCCTGGATATAATTTTTCCATTTTTTGACAATGGGCTAAAGCTTTATTATCAGGAATTTCTAGGTAAAGCTTCCCAAAAGTTTTTAAGTCTAGATCAAAGGTGTCAAGGCATTTTAGAATAGTTGTAAAAAGAGGAAGAGATTGACACCTCATTATTGCCGTGATCGTTGCATTTCTCATTTCTATTCCAAGAGCAAGTTCTGAGAAGTTATAAATGAGACCAATAGGTTTGGGGTTACCTGCTTTCTGAAGCTCCTTTTTCCTATCGTTCAAATCAGCAATTCTGGACAAGAATATAATTGAAATTTTGCCTTTTACAATCTGCTTATTGACCTTTCCCATGGCACAATCAAAAAAATCTTAAATTTTTTCTTTTACGCTGTAGCGTAAAATGAAATAATTTATTAGATTAGCATTATGTTAAAATCTGATTATTAAGGAATAACCTTTTATTAACTTTAGTATTTAACGGTACTGTTTTACGAGCCTCGTCACAAAATCTGACAATTTTCCGAACGAGGGTAAGTGAGACGGGCCTTAGCCTTATATTTGTGCATAGGGCGGGCTCTCTCCTTATTTCTATTGTTCGGACCTTTGCGAAAGCAGGGGTGGCTTGTCAGAGCCATGTGGCAATAGAGTTTGGAGTTTTGCTTGCCCTTACTTTTTTGTAAGTGTTTGCTGTCCATTTCTATAGGACTCGTTTTACCATTTTTCATGTCTATTGAAAACGAGCATGATTGATTTACTTCCTTTTCTGTTGCAGACAGTAGCCTGTAGGATCCACAGGTTGGGAGAGTATGCTCTTCTGGTAAGCGGGTCATTGTGTTCTCTTCCTATTACACATTATCTATTACCAGAGGAGCTCGGCATCACCGCGATTGATCGCCTTTTTCCCCTAAAACCAAAGAACCCTATTTGAACCTATTTTTTCTCCCTGATTGCTTCCCAAGGGGCTTGTATTACCCAAGGGGACTACTACCGATGATCAGGGAGTGACGTTATCCGTGATTGGTATAGTTATATCGTGGAATTGTCATGGAAATACAGTAGAAATACCATAGAAATATAGCCAGCTAGCTGGCTGAAATAGACTCCTACTTTGAAGCTATTATTTCGCGAACGAAGAGAGCGTATTTCACAAAGAGTATTTCGCTGAAAGCATATTTCTAAAACCATCGAGCCTAATTAATATTGGCTCTTCGGACCACGAAAAAGATTTCTATTACGGTAAATTTAGATAAGCCTTCCGCTGCAGAGGATTTTTGCTTATCACATTTAATCAATTTCTAATCAAGACCGACTGACCCGGATGATGATCTGGACTCAGGATAGGAGAGGTCTGTCTTCGTCATTGCGCCTGCCCGCTGGGGCGGGAGGGGAAAGACACTCGACGAAGGAGAGTGTATGGACAGCTTGTCCCGAAGAAATTCGGGAGTGACGTGTCCGGATTGTGAGACTGCTTCGCTTCGTTCCTCCGCTCGCAGTGACGTACCCAATTGTGAGACTGCCGCGTCGCCCTATGGGGCTCCTCGCAGTGACGTCTCTGGTCTTCGTCTCCCGTCTTCCAGCATCCCTCATCGGTCATCTAAAATCCAAAACAATGAACAAACTTCTATACACCTTCTTCCTAGGCTATATGCTCCTATATGGAGGAAATCTTTTGAGTCAGCGGAAAGTTGCCGATTCACCCCCGGGAAATGGTCTTGTTGATGCCAGTTCCCTCCAATCAGGGCGGGAGGAGTACAGCACTCCCGCCCAAAAGGTGGAGGAGAACACCACCCTCATCTATGGGGAAATCATCAATCCGGATTCGCTCAGTCCACTTTCCCTTAAGATTATCCCTTACTACATTTCTCCCAGAACGACTTTCCTCCAAGAGGAACTTATGCTGAGTCCGGTGAAAGGCGAATTCTATGATGGGGTGATGAATCCAAGAACAAAAAAGTTTGAAACGCAGATTTTACTTTCCGACCGACCTGGATACCTTTCCCTTTTCTTGGGCAACCGCCCGCTTCTGGAAGACTATCTGGTCTTACCCGGTGATAGCATCAAACTGAAGCTGGACCTCAGTAGAAATGCCATAATATTTGCAGGCAAAAACCAAGACTTCTATGAAGCCCAATTTGCTCTGAAACGCCTGGACCAGCAGCGGGAATTTGATTCCCCCAGACAACTCATTATCCCGGAAACCAGCAGTTTGCTTACTCGGACCGGAAGCCAGGAGAAGATCGACTATTTCAGGGGGAGATTCGGTGCCGAACTCCTGATCCTTAAACCCGGTAAAGAAAGCCTCCATTACCTGATTGGGCAGGCCGACCAAGCTGTGGACATCCTGAAACCCAAACTAGAAATATTGGACTTCTATCAGCCCAAACTGAGCCCTAAGAACTGGGACCTCCTCCGTGCCGAAGTTTATGGCAACTTCTACTACAGTATCCTGTCCACCTTCCGAAAATTCCACTATCCCTATGTGGAGCATAAATTCAGTGCGAAGGACCGAGAACACTATAGACAGCGCTTGACTGATCTGCTGACCCAGCTAAGGAATCTGGAATTTGATTCCCAATCCAAGCTGATTTCTGCCGCTTTTCTGGATTTGGAACTAGAAAGATTGATACTGAATGCCCTTTGGGAAAACAGATCCTTTCTCGAGCTGGTACAGGAAAACCATTCCGGGGAACTGGCAGACCGCCTGCAGGCAGCTTACCTGTCCAATTACCTCGCTTCCCATACCGAACAAGAAGAGATCCTTCTCAACTACCTCTCAAAAACCGAATCGAGTCCATGGAAGGACCGGATCGAAAACCTCAAACGGGCAACCATCCCCGGCGAACCCATCGAGGAAGCCCAGTTGATCAGTCTTTCCGGAGATACGGTTTTTGTTTCAGAGCTACCCGATCAGCCGACCTTGGTCTATTTCTATTTCTCTACCTGCGGTCACAGTGCCAGCTACTTTAAAAACTACCTGTTCCCACTCTATCAGGAGCTAGAGGCTGAGGGGATCAAACTGATAGCCATATCAGTAGATGAGGATTCTGATCTGTGGAAAGAACGAATCTCCAAGTACTCGGATCCTTCCATCCCTAATTTCAATCTCAGGGGAATTTCCAAAGAACGATGGAAGGAGCTCTATGAAATTACCTCCTTTCCCCGGGTAATGTTGCTGGATAGAGATTCAAGGATTCTCTCTTTTGACATCAAACCCTTGGGGGAAACGAAGGAAGAACTCCTTCAGGAATTCCGGAAAAAATTTAACGATGAATTATCCACTAATACCAATACCAGTTTATGAAATCTAACCTTACCCACACACTGACTCTCCTGGTGGCTTTGTTCCTGATTTTTGGCAGGGCCATGGCCCAGGAAAAAGAACGAGAAATCCAGGGAAACACCCTGGATGCCAAGGATCTATCCCCTTTACCGGGAGTCAATCTGATTCTAAAAGGAACTACGGTCGGGACCGTATCGGATGATGAGGGGAAATTTACGCTCCCTATTCCTAATGGGGAAGCCATCCTATTAGTCAGCTACATCGGCTATCAGAGCCGAGAAATTCTCCTTGGGGAAAACCAAACAACTTTGAATATCCTGCTGGAAAGTTTGGACTTAAACCTGCAGGAAGTCACGGTGGTTTCCACGGGCTTTCAGGAGCTCCCGCTTTCCCGATCTACCGGTTCATTTGTGGGATTAGATCAGGATCTGGTGGACCGGAGAGTCTCGACCAACCTGATCGACCGATTGGAAGACCTGACTCCCGGTTTGATCTTTAACAGAGATATCAGTGGCCGGGAATCGGGAGAAAGTATTTCCATTCGGGGAACGGCTACCTTGATATCATCGGCTGAGCCCCTGATAGTGGTCGATAATCTGGCTTATGACGGCCCCCTTTCCAGTATCAATCCAAATGATGTAGCCAGTATTACCGTTTTGAAGGATGCAGCAGCTGCTTCGATTTGGGGAGCTAGAGCAGGGAATGGGGTGATTGTGATTACCACCAAAAAGGGTTCGTTCAATAAGCCCATACAGGTCAATTTCACTTCCAACCTGACTACCTTCCAGCGAGCCGATCCCTTCTACGATCCTAAAATGTCCATCAATTCCCTGATCGACAAACAATCCGAGTTGTATGAAAACGGAGCATTTGGCAGTCTGATCAGAAACCGAAGAAATCCCGTAATTCCTCCACTAGCCGAAACCCTTTACGCCTTTGAGCAGGGACAGATTTCAGCCCAGGAGCGAGATGCCGCCCTTGAGCAGTTCCGCAATGCAGATATCAGAAGAGACATCGACCAATATCTGACCCGTCCTGCCAGCCAGCAACAGCATGCACTCAATGTGAGTGGGGGAGGAACCAATCACAATTATCAGGTGAGTATAGGGTATGACAAAAACCTGAGTTCGGAAATAGCCTCCGATTTTTCAAGATTGACCCTTTCTACCCAGCAAAGCTGGAAACTGGCCAAAGATAAATTTAGGATTCAGACCGGGGCCTATTGGGTACAAAGCGATTCCTATAATGGCATGCCTCAGGTTGCAGGGCTCTACCCATATGAAAGACTGCTTGACGGTGAAGGTAATCCACAGGAAGTTTACAGAGATTACAGCATTCGTTTTAAAAATTCTGTCAAAGACTTACTTCCACTGTCCTGGGCATATGTCCCCATGGAAGAGATAGGAAAAAGTAGCACTGTCAACAGATCCCAAGACCTCCGACTCTTTGCCACGGCAAATTATCAACTAACAAAAGGACTGGAATGGTCAACCAATTACCAATATTGGACTAATAGGAATCAAAACACGACCCATAATTCCCCCGATTCCTATGCAGCCCGCCATTTGATCAATTCTTTTGCCCAGCCGGTGGGAAATGGGGAATTGGAATTGCCCATTCCGCTGGGCGGAACCCTGGATCAGCGGATTTCGGATTCCTATAGTCATACCCTCCGGACCCAGGTCAATTACCAAAAAAACTGGACGAATCACCGTCTGAACGTATTTGGAGGAGGAGAACTGAAGGATTTTCAGTCTGAATTGTATGGCAATACCTCTTATGGATATTTCGCAGAAAATGGTTCCTCGCTTCCGGTTGATTACCTCACACGTTTTGTCAACCAAGGCTCCAGCCTTTCCAGAAATATTCCATTTACAGAGGAATTCGGAGGAAGGGTCAACCGTTTTGTGTCAGGTTTTGCCAACTTGGGGTATTCCTATAAGGATAAATATTTGATCAATGGCAGTTTTCGAATGGATGCATCCAATCTTTTTGGTGTAAATACCAATCAGAAGTCGGTTCCGCTTTGGTCAGCAGGGATGGGCTGGATCCTATCGGAAGAAAATTTTATGGCATCAAGCCAATGGGTGGATTTTGCCAAACTTCGACTCAGTTATGGTTTTAACGGAAATACCAATCCCAATGCAACGGCAGTTTCTACTGCTAGAAGGTTTGTGGCCGCCCAAAACCTGATTACACGCCGGCCATTTTTGGGAGTGGAAACACCACCCAACCCTGAGCTTCGATGGGAGCGGATCAAAATTATCAATGCAGGATTGGATTTTGAATTCCTTGCTTCGAGGGTTGCGGGATCGGTAGAATACTACCAGAAAAAGGGACTGGACCTTTTGGGAAATATCCCCATTTTTATTTCCTCGGGGTTTACTTCGGCTACTCTCAATTATGCTTCAACCCTGACCAAAGGCTGGGATCTGGTTTTGAATACAGTCAACAGTAAGGGGGCCTTTCAATGGGAAACCAATTTCTTTCACAGCATTTTAAAAGATCAGGTGATTGAGGTGGATAATTTACCGACTGCCAATCAGCTGATCAATTATACACCCGCATTGCCTACTCCAGCCGTAGGAAGACCATTGTTTTCTATTTACAGTTTTGAATTTGCGGGTTTGGACCCCAATGACGGAGCTCCCCTGGGAATTTTAGACGGAGAGCCAAGTCGGGAGTATGCGGCTATTTATGCCGAAGCAACCCCTGAAAATATCCAATTTCACGGGGCTGGAAGGCCAACCCAGTTTGGTTCTTTCAGAAATACCCTGGGCTATAAAGGATTCAGTCTATCGGCCAATATTACCTACCGTTTGGGCTACTTTGTCAAAAGAGCAGGAGTGGATTACGTAGACATTAATCGGGGAGGCTTTGGTCACGCGGATTATGAGAGAAGATGGAGGCAGCCAGGGGACGAGCGTACCACAGAAGTTCCTGCAGACCCGGGAACAGTCAACCCTTTGATGAACGGATTTTATCTCAGCAGTGGGGCTTTGGTGGAAAAAGGAGATCACATCCGCTTTCAGGATATCCGGTTGGCTTATTCCTGGAATGCACAAAAATCCTCTTTATTGGGCTTGAATGGTCTGGAAACTTATCTCTATATCAATAATCTTGGAATACTTTGGAAAGCCAGCAAAGTTCTTCCGGATCCTGATTTTCAAACAGTTCAAAATTTAAGATCTATTGCTGTGGGGATGAGGGCCTCCTTCTGATAGCATGCCCTGGGGTAAAAGGGAAATGGATAAAGCTTTTCTCTTTCATCTCCCCGGTTTATGGTTTAGCCACCCCCGGGCTTTTTCTCAAACTTGGTCATAATACATATTTACTCATGATATCGAGCACGACGAGAACGACACATACTTAGGTGCCCCGATGTATCGGGGAAACTGTGCGACCTGCCTGACGCAGGCAGGGATTCCAAGTGACCTTTAAAAAACAAATAATAAACAGATGAAAAAATTACATATCTTATTCGTTGGATTCCTGATCCTGGGGATTCAATCCTGTTCGGAATTTTTGGACAGCAAACCCAACCGAAATTTGGTGATTCCTGAGAGCCTGGATGATTTTCAACAAATGTTGGATGCTGAGCAAAGAGGGCTCAATACCTACCATATTAATGGACTGTTCAGCTCCGATGATATCTACTTTAGCGAAGGTTTATTAAATCTTCTCAGTTTTAGTCAATCAGCCCATTATTTCTGGGAACCTGAACCCTTTCTTCCTGATGAATGGGAGCCGGGATTTGCCTTTTCCTACCGAAAGGTACTCTATGCCAATCTGGTACTGGAGGGGCTTGAAAAGTATCAGCCTTCCAATGAAGTTGAACGAAAGCGGATTCAGGAACTGGGAGCTGCTGCAAGATTCTTTCGGGCCTTGGGGCATTATGAGGTATTGATGCATTTTGCTCCTCCTTTTGACCCCAGCCAGAATGAACAGCAGGGGATTCCCATCCGCTTGACTTCTGACATCAATGTAAAAAACAGAAGATCTACAATGCGGGAATGTTTTGAACAGATCATCAGGGATTTGGAATATGGCTTAGCCTATTTACCAGCTAAGGCTGAAATTCCTACCCGTCCCTCACTTTGGGCCAACAATGCATTTCTGGGAAGAGTCTATTTGAGTATGCTGGATTATGAAAATGCCTATACCTATTCCAAAGCGGCTTTAACCATTGATAATTCACTGATGGATTTCAAGAACTTAGGTTCTTCTCTTCCTTACTCTTTTGAAATCTTTAATAAGGAAGTAATTTTTTATCAAAAACATCTTACCGCCCGCCATACGACCAACGGGGGTAGTTATGTGAATCCAGATCTGATCAAACTTTATGAAAATGGGGATTTAAGGAAAACTTTATTCTTTAGCCAGTCTTCCGGTTCGGGACTGTTTAATTTTAAAGGAAACTATACCGGGGATTTCTATCATTTTGGTGGAATCGCAGTAGATGAGGTGGTCCTGAATTTGGCAGAGAGTGCGGTTAGAATTGGAAAGCAGTCTGAGGCCCTTTCACAGTTGAATTATTTATTGGAACATCGTTTTGATAAAGATTTTGAACCGATCGCTGATGTGTCGGGAAGCAACTTGCTCAAAAAAATAATCGAGGAAAGGAGAAAGGAGCTGGTTTTTAGAGGAAACCGTTGGTTGGACTTAAAAAGATTCAATCTTTATTCCGATATCAGGGTGACTTTGGAACGGAAATTTAACCAAAGAAAAGAGACTTTGCCTCCCAATGATCCCCGATATGCCTTTTTGATTCCTCCCGCAGAGATTAACTTGAATCCTATGCAACAAAATTCCAGATAAAAAGAGGGAGGAACTCCCCACTGGAAAGTTCCTCCCTGAATTTTAAGGATGAGCCAACGGAAGAGATCCGTTTTTGATAAACTCACCTTGTTCTACCTGAGAAGAAGTAACCATAGGTTCCTCAAATGAACAGGTTTGTTGAACGGACTGATTACACTCATAGGTATTGGGACCAGGAGTGATGTCAGTAAGATCATACCAGATTTCGGTACCTGGTGCTGGATCTTCTGCATAGCGAACTTCCGGATTATGGGCGAAATTCATCGCCATGGCTAAAGTTGCCCCCAGCACCAAAGCCAGTGCTGGAAGCAGTTTTGAAAGTTTATTCATCGTTTTGGACCCTTTTTTAACGCATCAAAAAGGGACAAACCGTTTTGGTTGTTTGCCTACTCTGACAAGGGTTTTCGGCATCTCCCTGGAGGAGGTTCACCGGTATTGGCTTGTCTCTCACCCAAACCATCGAGAGAAATGAACTTCCGTATTTTAACTATATTTATCTCACTTTTTGCAGCCTTACTTGCAGGTTTTCAGGCTGCCGGGCCAGCCTCCACAGCTGGCCCTCTTTTTCCTCTAACCTTTGAGGTTTTCCAAACCTCGAAGGTTTCATGAACAGAACACCCAAGTAAACCGGGTCAATCTATCAGTCTCTGCATCAGGCCCTTGAGTTCTCCCTGCTTAGTCAATCTGATTGTGATTGGAAAAGAAACTTAAAAAAGAAAATTGAAAATCACCTAAGCCATTTGGCGCATTTGAAAAATAGTTGGGCCAAAATGTGCCATTTGGCGCGTTTTTAACAAAAAATTTTAGCTGGAGTAGTAGAAAATCCTCCGAGGATTAGGATCTGCTTTCTTTCACAACAAAAATTTGGATCATCCAAAAGTTCCCATTTATTCCTTTGCTTAATGGTAGGTCAGAACCTGCTCCCCTCCTAGAGGAGGGGCTGGGGGAGGTCGAAACCCACAATGCGGATATTTTTTAGGAATAATGCAATACCAATATTCGTAAGGGC
>NZ_DFMT01000021.1:27707-28270 GCF_002376385.1 Algoriphagus sp. UBA3586
AATAATTGATCCAATTTGGATTTCGTCGCCGTCTTGCTGGCATTGAGATTTTGTTTCCAATTGGAGATTAAGGGCCAGCGCTGGGGGGATTTTCGTCCGCATTTATACCCTGGGTTGCACCCAGGGCTAAGAAATTACGCTCCTTTGGAGCTTTTGATCCGAGTTCGATTGATAGTTTATCTTGCTAAAGGCATATCTTAAAAATTATCTTTTAGGTATATTTTGATTATTTCGCCGCAGGCATTTTTCAATGTAGTTCCACAGTATTTCCATATAAATATCGCCGAAGGCATATCTTCTCTTATCTTAAAAAATATCTTATCGATAACCTCGAGTTTAGAAATATTTCGCCGCAGGCGTATTTCTATCTGTTTCCATTTTATTTCTCGAATGTCTTGCTGGCACGGTGATTTCGTTTCTAATTTGAAATTCTGCGCCAGCGCTGGGGAAGGGTGGTTCATTTTGGAATCCAGGGGTTAAAACCCCTGGCTAAAAAATCTCCGCTCCTTCGGAGCTTTTGATCCGAGTTCGATTGATAGTTTATCTCGCCGAAGGCATATCTT
>NZ_DFMT01000018.1:0-78507 GCF_002376385.1 Algoriphagus sp. UBA3586
ATGCTCTGAACCAACTGAGCTAAACTCCCTAAAATGGAAATAACAAAATTAATGTGGGAGCTGAGGGATTCGAACCCCCGACCCTCTGCTTGTAAGGCAGATGCTCTGAACCAACTGAGCTAAGCTCCCATTTTATTGTCTCTTTCCTTCCGAAAGGGAATGCAAAGGTAATTTCTATTTTCAAATCCCCAAATATTTTGATAAGCAAAAAACTTAATCTTCTGAAAATGAGATAAAATATTTTTCATTGGACCTTCCTTCCTTCATAATTTCTCAATCTTTAACCTAAGCCTTATCAATTCCTGGAAATTTTTAAGAAAAGAAATAGGCTCCTTGGTTTTTCAAACAATTTCCTTATTATATAGTTATATAGATAAAGTTTTATTTTAAAAGTTTCTATCATGATTCCGAAAAAATCCTCTTCCCAGATAAAAAATGAAGATCAGTATGAAGCACTTCGAGATAAAGGTATGAGTAAACAAAAAGCAGCTCGGATTGCAAATACCCCAAAAGAGGAAATGGATTTCAACAGTAAGCCTTATGAATCCAGAACCAAAAAAGAGCTTTACCAAAAAGCCCAAGAAATAGGAATCAAAGGTCGAAGCAAAATGTCCAAAAAGGAATTGATAGAAGCTTTGAGATCAAATTAATTTTTAACCTTAAAAAAAATACTATGGAAAATCAAACTAAGAATATTGCCATTTTAACAGAAACTGGATTTGAAGAAATTGAATTAACAAGTCCAAAAAAAGCCCTAGAAAATGCCGGGTTTAATGTTCACGTTATCTCCCCACAATCCAAAATCAAAAGTTGGAACAATGGAAATTGGAATATGGAGTTAAATGCAGATAAACTTTTATCAGATGCGGATCCTTCCGAATATGATGGACTTATGATTCCTGGAGGGGTATTGAACCCAGATAAATTAAGAAGAAATGAAAATGCAATAGATTTTATAAATCAATTTTTCGAATCAGGAAAACCCATCGCAAGTATTTGTCATGGCCCTCAGGTTTTAATCGAAAGTGGAGCTCTGCAAGGTCGAAGAATGACCAGCTTCCCAAGTATCAAAACCGATCTGAAAAATGCTGGAGTAAGGTGGGAAAACCGAGAAGTGGTAACAGATCAGGGCTTAGTTACAAGTAGGAATCCAGACGATTTGAACGCCTTCAACAAAAAAATGATTGAAGAATTTCGTGAAGGTATTCATACCAAAAACAAAACAATCTAATTCAAAAAAAAGGCTGTCGAAAACTCGACAGCCTTTTCTATTTCAATTATATATCAAACTTAATCCCTTGCGCCAAAGGCAATGCAGTGGAATAATTAATCGTATTAGTTTGTCTTCTCATATATGCCTTCCAAGCATCCGAACCAGACTCTCGTCCTCCACCGGTTTCTTTTTCTCCTCCAAAAGCACCTCCAATTTCAGCACCTGATGTTCCGATGTTGACGTTTGCAATTCCGCAATCAGAACCTGCCGCTGACAAAAATGCTTCAGCCTCTCTCATATTCGTAGTCATAATTGCAGAAGAAAGTCCCTGAGGAACTCCATTTTGAATGGCTATAGCCTCAGCTAAAGTCTTATACTTGATCAAATACAAGATTGGTGCAAATGTTTCATGCTGCACAATTTCAAAATGGTTTTCCGCTTCATAAATGGCCGGCTTGACATAGCATCCAGACTCATAGCCCTCACCTATTAAAACTCCTCCTTCAACAACTGCTTTACCTCCCTCCTCTTTTACTTTTTGGAGAGCGTGCTCATACATTTTAACAGCATCCTGATCTATCAGAGGCCCGACATGATTTTTTTCGTCCAGAGGGTTCCCTATCACCAATTTGCTATATGCCGATGCAAGACGCTCTTTAATCGAATCAAAAACAGATTCATGAATAATTAATCTACGAGTACTAGTACATCTTTGTCCTGCTGTGCCTACAGCTCCAAAGAGTGCTCCTCTGATCGCTATATCCATATCCGCATCTTCTGTGATGATTATGGCATTGTTCCCGCCAAGCTCAAGCAAAGATCTTCCCAATCGCTCTCCAACTGCTTTACCTACCAATTTCCCCATTCTGGTAGACCCAGTGGCAGAAACTAAAGGGATTCTGGAGTCATGGGAGAGCAATTCCCCCACTTTATAATCTCCTACAATCAAAGAAGAAATCCCCTCAGGCATTCCATGTTTTCTGAATATTTTTCCAACTATCAACTGACAGGCAATTCCGGAAAGTGGCGCCTTTTCTGAAGGTTTCCATACGGTCACATCCCCACAAACCCAAGCCAAAGCCGTATTCCAAGACCAAACAGCTACAGGGAAATTAAATGCCGAGATAATTCCCACAATCCCTAAAGGATGCCATTGTTCATACATTCTGTGGCCAGGCCTTTCGGAATGCATCGTTAAGCCATACAATTGGCGGGATAGACCCACAGCAAAATCACAGATATCAATCATTTCCTGCACTTCTCCCAAACCTTCTTGATAGGATTTTCCCATTTCGTAGGAAACCAATTTCCCAAGATCAGCTTTTACTTCTCTCAGCGCATTTCCAATTTCCCGAACGATTTCCCCTCTTTGAGGGGCCGGAATAAGACGCCATTTTTCAAAGGCAACCTGAGCAGTTGTTATTACTTTCTCGTAAGTTTCCTCATCTGTCACCTGTACCTTTCCGATTAAAGTACCATCAGCAGGAGAAATAGAGGCGATATATTCTTTTCCGGAATCCATCCAGTTTTCACCGGTAGAAGAGCCCAAATTTTCTGATTTAATACCCAGTCTTGCTAGGGATTCGGCTATACCAAACTGCTTACTCATACATTTAGAATTTTAGGAATACCTTCAAAGCTAAAATAAAAGGAACCTTAGCCCAAGAATTCGATCAATCTTTCTTTATTAAACGCAATGGATTGATTTTGGAAAAGCCACGCTTAAAACCTTCTCCAGGCTGAAATTTGTAGATAAAATTTATCCTATAATTCCCGGTCTCTTTGCTTAAATCAAAATTATCCAGGCGAACCATCTGATTGTTTTTCAGGACATAATTTGCATTGATAGAAAACTTTCTGGAATTGTACCCAAAAAAGCCTCTTAAGAAATAAGTGGGTACTATGCCCCATTGATCTAAATCAGAGGATTCATTCCATTGCGTGTAAGCCAGGCTTAGATTTCCAGAAAATACTCCTGTAAGAAAAAAACCTCCTCCGAAAACTACTGTACCTGCGAATCCCGCATTAGGACCAACCTGAAAAGATCGGTTACTGGAAAAATTACTTTCTCTTTGGTTTTCGAAAGCCGGCAAAAGCAATGAATCCCCTTTGATTGATCCACCATAAACCTCAAACCCTACAAAAGGTGAGAAGGCTGATCTCTTTTGAATAAATGACTGGTTAAATGCAGCCATCAAAGAGAGCTGTTCCCCATTAAATAAGTAATTAAAATTTAAACCCAATTTCCGCAACTTGATATCTTCGCGGAGATAAGGTGAATCAGAATTAGAAAGAAAATCTGACGGGATACTATATCCATTGTAAAACTGTCCAAATACATCTATGATCATGTTTTTTGGATAAAGATGTGCCTGTAAATCCAGGTACAATGGCCAATCTTGTTGCCTGTCTGGATTGAGAAAGCCTACTGGCATAGCTAGATTTAAAGTAAGCTTTTGATAAGTAAAGCCTATACCCAAATTATTTCCTGAATTAGGCTGAAATCGATAAGTATTTCCATCCGCAGTCTTTTGGATCAGGTCAGTATATTTTTTTGAGAAATAAAATCGAAGACTGAAAAGCTCAGGAGTCTCCTCAACATAATTAGAGTCCAATTCAAATTTTTGCCCATAAATGGGATCAAATACCAATATACTGAAAACAATAAGTGGGAGGAAGATTCGCCGAAAAGCCATTTTTATTCATCTTGATAATTTCAAAATATCCAAAAAAAAATCCGGATCGCAAGGACCCGGATTTCTTTAGAAAACTGTTAGAGTTCGAAAATTGAGGCGATAAAACCTCGTGATTTAAAAAGAATAGTTGACAAAAGTTGTTTAATCACCGGAATAAAGTTAAGAATAGGATTTAATTATCCAAATTAAAATTTGCATTTATTGCATAATCTAATTCATAATTAGCACTAGTCAATAAATTTCAAAATTTTTGGGTTCAATTTATAGAGTTTGAAATAGACTTTCTTTGAGTTAGTTTGCAGAATTATGGATTCCGATATGCCTTTAGTCTCTGTAGTAATCCCCTGCTACAATCAAGCCTCTTTTTTGAAAGAAACCATTGAGTCAGTCCTGAAATCAACCTATCCTAAGATTGAAATAATCATAGTGAATGATGGAAGTACCGACCATAGTCTGCAAGTTGCCCTCAAAGCAGCTTCTACCAATCAGCAAATCGATGTGATTGACCAAGAAAATTCGGGAGTAGCTGCTGCTAGAAATAATGGTATTCAAAAAGCAAAAGGAGAGTTGATTTTACCGCTGGATGGAGATGATCTTATTGCTGAAGATTATATAGAAAAATCCGTCGAGCAGTTTCAAAAAGATCCAGAGGTAAAAGTGGTTTATGCCCAAGCTGTGAAATTCAATGAGCAAGGGACTAAGCCCTGGAATCTCAAAAAATTCAGCAGAAATGCATTGGCAAGAGATAACATGATCTATGTTTCCGGTCTATTCAGAAAATCAGATTGGGAGGATTGCGGTGGCTTTTCTGAAGATATGAAAATGGGAAGGGAAGACTGGGAATTTTGGATCAAAATGCTCAAAAATGGAGGAAAAGTGGTTCAATTACCTTTTGTGGGATTTTTTTACAGGCTTAGTCCAAATAGCAAGCGAAAAAGAACTGGTACCAACGAAATGAAAAAAAAGCGCATCGCTTATTTAAATTCTAAACACAGCGATTTCTTCGAGAAAGAATTAAACGGGCCTCTTAGATTTCAAAGAACCTGGAGTAAACCTTACAATACGCTGTTAAAATGGGTAAATAATTTTTTTTCTTGACTCTTTAATTTCTTTATCAAAAACCTTCAATTACTTAAATGAAAAACTCTTTAAAGAACAAAGCAAAGCAATTCTGGAAGGATTTCAGGTTTAACCTGAGCGCCACCGAAAACCCGCTTTTTATGAATTTTTATAAGCATCTCTATCAACCAAAAAAAGGGAGCATTGCTGAATTTTTATCGGAATACTCTTTGAGTAAGCAAGGTGACTTTCATGTGATTCAAATAGGGGCCAATGACGGAATAACGAATGACCCGATCCATAAATTTATTAAAAGAGATAGATGGAAGGGAGTTTTATTAGAGCCGCAACCAGATGTTTACAGGAATTATCTCTCGAAAATTTATGTCAAAAACAAAGGCCTGCATACGCTCTGCGCTGCAATTGGAGAAAAGGATGGTAAGCAGAAACTTTATAAAATTGGATTTAGCACCATGAGATGGGCCACGGGACTTGCTTCATTTTCTTTGGAAAAGCTAAAGGAAAACTTTGCATCAGGGGTAGTACAGAAAAACTGCGATCGGTTTGGAATAGAGATTCCAGAAGATCCTGAGAAGCAAATCACTTCCGAAGAAGTCGAAGTGATAAGTCCTGTTACTTTATTGGAAAAATTTAAAATCCCGAAAATCAATCTTCTCCAAATTGATGCAGAAGGTTATGACCTAGAGGTGATTAAAATTTTTGAAATTGAAAAAACTCAACCCGAAGCTATCATTTTCGAAAATGTGAACTTACCAGAAGATGAATTAAAAGCCTGTCTTCAACTTTTGAAAAACAACAACTATCTATTGAAAAAATTCGGGAGAGATACCTTAGCCCTTCATTCCTCCAATACTGAAATGGCACATTTGGTGTTGAGTTCGAATTAAATCTTATCCAATCCCTTCCAGTATTTTAAAAAGTAGTATTTCAAAGGGTTCTTATATTTCAACTGCTTCCAAGGTCTACTTCCATGTGGCCTGTGCCATACCGGTGCATCCATAAGCACGAAATTCTCAAATCCACAATCTAAGGCTTTTGTAGAAATGAATGTGTCGTACCAATCCTTGGCATCATCCAGTCCGGTAAAATCATAAGCCTTCAGAAATGGAAGAGAAAATAGTGTACAGCAGAAACTCAAACTCCGTTTTGTATTGATCTCAGTCTCTTTTCTTCCTTTGAATTTCAAGTAAGGAAAATTGACAACTCCTGCTTCATCAACAGTAACAGCCCCAGTCAAGCCAGAGCCTGAATGGGATTTTTGATGCGCTAAAAGTTTACTTATCGTATCCGCCTTCACCACCACATCCGATTCGACCACCAAAAGTGGCAAGCCCAATTCCAAAGCTTTCTTCTGAGAAGTCTGAAGTACCAGTTTATAATTTGGAGAAGGGTGATCTGTGATTTCTTCTAAGTGAATCAATTCATAGCCGATTTCAGCTTTCTTTTTCTCTAATTCCACTTTTGTCTCTTCTGTGCTAAAATCATTAAAAATGATATGATGCACTTCAACATCAGAATTGGAAATAGCTCTAGCTGTGTCCAATGTGGTTTCTATGGAGTTTTTAACCGGCGTTATTACTAAGACTTCTGCCATGAATCGATTTTTGAACAAAAGTAAACCATTCTTGTGGGCAAAAAAATAACCCCGACTTTCGCCGGGGCTGTATAGTTAGGCTAACTCAGCCAATGCTTTTTTAATTCTTTTCATTGCTTCTTTGAGCTCATCTTCTGAAGCAGCATAACTCAAGCGAACGCAATTAGGAGCTCCAAATGCACCTCCTGTCACTAAAGAAACGTGAGCAACATCCAATAAATAAAGACATAAATCATCAGCATCTTTGATGGAATGCCCATGAGCCGACTTCCCAAAGTATGCTGTCACATCCGGAAAGAAATAAAATGCGCCCTCTGGAATATGAGTTTTGATACCCGGAATTTCTTTCAGTAGGTCCAATACAATTTGTCTTCTGTTGAAATATGCTTCCGCCATATCCTTAGAAGGAGTCTGATCACCGGCAATGGCGGCCAAGGCTGCTCTTTGAGCAATTCCTGTTCCCCCTGAGGTAAATTGTCCTTGGATTTTTTCCACAGCTTTTGCTATCTCTACAGGAGCACAGATATACCCTACTCTCCATCCAGTCATGGCATAGCCCTTAGAGAATCCATTGACCGTAATGGTTCTTTCAAACATGCCAGGAAGAGATGCAATGCTGAAATTTTTTCCTGTGAAATTGATCAATTCATAAATCTCATCTGCAATCACCATCAAGTTTGGCTTCTTTTTGATCACTGCTGCTATAGCTTCCAATTCCGTTTGGCTAAATACCGAACCGGTAGGATTACAAGGAGAAGAGTAAATAACTGCCTTGGTTTTATCTGTCAATGCATCTTCCAATTGAGCTGCTGTAGCTTTGAAATTATTTCCTAAAGTACCCTCAATCAAAATAGGAACTCCTCCCGCTAGCTTTATGATTTCAGCATAACTCACCCAATACGGAGAAAAAATAACTACCTCATCTCCTTCATTCAACAAACACATGAAGGTATTGGCAATGGAATGCTTTGCTCCTGTAGAAACTACAATATTCTCCGCTTTAGCTTCTGAGATATTATTTTCATCTCTCAACTTTTTAGCCAGAGCCTCTCTCAGATCCTGATACCCAGCTACAGGAGGATAAGAAAAGTACTTTCCTTCGTCAATAGCTGATTTAGCTGCTTCCTGAATGTGTTTGGGAGTCTTGAAATCCGGCTCGCCGAGACTCAATCCAATAATGTCAATTCCCTGGGATTTCAGCTCTCTTGCTTTTTTTGCCATAGCAAGGGTTGCTGACTCCTCCATATTCAAGATGCGATCTGATAGAATAGAATTCATTTTTACAGTAGGTTTTTTACAAATTCCTCAAAAATAGGCAGAAGATTATTAATTCTAAACAAAGAAGCTGATTTGATGATGAATTGCTTTTATGAAAGTACCATATTGATGACAGGAATATCCAGCGTCATTCAGATTGCTTGCAAAAAACTGATAATAATCGTTTGAAATGTTATTTTTGAATAAAATACTCAGAGCGGATTTCCGTTTTTTATTACATGAATAGAATTTATTCCATTCTTCTTTTAACCCTGTTTTTTCAGTCAGCTCTTTTTGCCCAAAGCAAGGAGAAAAAAACCGATCCTGATTCTACAGGAGTAGTAAACTCTTCCCTTTTACCGACCACCATGCCTCTTCTGCTTTTTGATGATTCTAAAGAAAAAGAAGAGAAAAAAGAAAAAAAGAAGAAGGCCCGTAAAAACATCTGGTTTGGAATAAAAACTCAAAAAGGCTTCATCCGAAATAATATTCGGGGACAGCAGATTTATGAGTTCTTCAATTACACGGATTTGGAAAGAAAATTAGATCCTTATATTCGTGATGTTTACTGGTTTGACCCTAAAGATCGCGGTATCAAAAAAGAAGGTTTCGCCAAAGGCAAGGGTTACTTATTGCATGGACCTTACGAAAGAAGAGTCAATGATGTAGTGGTTGAAAGCGGGATGTATTATTATGGTACCAAGCATAAAACCTGGATGCTTTTTGATAGTAAAAATGTCCTTCAGGACAAAGACCACTTTACAGAAGGCTGGCCAAGAGAATCCAAAATCACTTATTATAACAGAAGCACCCAAACCGTAGAGGAAATCACTCCAATCCAATACGGACTGGAAGAGGGGAATTACTTCTATTTTTATGAAGACCGACAAATCGCCGTCACAGGAGAATTCCAATATGGTGAGAAAGTTGGCTTATGGACTGAATATTGGGACACCAACAATAGTAAAACCATCCGAAAAAGGGAGATTCAATATCCAGAAACTCCTTTTGCTGACAATTTCAAACCCTACATTCGAGCAGAGTGGGACAAGGATGGAAATCTCGTTTACAGAAACCCGAGAGCTATCAATAATTAATAGAAGGCATCCTCAAATTGACGGAAATTGATGTTTCCACTTTTATCCTTGTAAACAGCCACTATATCAAAGCGAATATCCTTATGCCAGTCTTTTTCATGGACATAAGCATCTGCTGCTTTGACCAGCAACTTCTTTTTGGTAAAATCCACAAACTCTTCTGCAAAGCCAAAACCAGTCCCTGAACGAAACTTCACCTCCACAAAAATCAAAATCCCCCTGAATTTCATGATTAGGTCGATTTCGGCATGTTTAAAGCGGTAATTTTTGTCCATTAACTCATAGCCTTTCCCAATTAACCATTCGGCAGCAAGCTCCTCGGCCATTTTGCCTTTATCATTATGCTCAGCCATCTTATATAATTGCTTAATTTTGAAAAATCGAAGAACGAATTCAACTCATTGGCGGTTGAATAAAAATCCATTTGGAGACTTGAATGAACGAAGTAATTAATAAAAAGGTTGAGTTCCGCGATTTAGGCTTGATGGATTATCAGCATGCCTGGGATTACCAAGAAGAGCTTTTTGCTAAGACTGTTGCCCGGAAAATCCGGAATAGAAACCTCCCGATTGCTGAACAGGAAGCAACCGACAACTACCTCCTTTTTGTAGAGCATCCGCATGTCTACACTCTAGGAAAAAGCGGCAAAGAAGAAAACCTATTATTGGATGAAGCGGGATTGAAAAGCCATCATGCCACCTACTATAAAATCAACCGAGGCGGAGACATTACTTATCATGGACCGGGACAGTTGGTTGGGTATCCCCTATTGGATTTGGACAACTTTTTTACGGATATCCATAAGTACCTCCGTTTGTTAGAAGAAGCAATTATTTTGACTTTGGCTGAATATGGGATTGAAGCGGGGAGAATAGAAGGCCTCACTGGAGTTTGGTTAGACCATATTGCACAAAAAAACCCAAGAAAGATATGTGCTATGGGAGTAAAATCCAGCAGATGGGTCACTATGCACGGATTCGCCTTTAACATCAATGCTGATCTCAGTTATTTTGGACACATCATCCCTTGCGGGATTGACGATAAAGCAGTCACATCTCTTAACAAGGAATTAGGAAAGCCAATTCCTATGGAGCAAGTAAAAGAAAAAGTTAAAAGGCATCTCAGTCAGCTTTTTGAGATGGACTTATTCGAAAAATGAATTAGCGGAAAAGGATTTCCTCTTTGGAAGAAGAGCAATTACCTCATTTCCCCAAGCCATTGAAAATTTATACAGATGAAAAAAGATATTGACTTTTCTCCGGTAACTGGAGTCAAACTAGCTATCGCAAAAGAAGAAACAGCAAGTGGAACTGAGTGGGGAGTTTATATCATTAACCTCAACCTAATCGAACTCAACACCGTCATGATTACTTCTAAAGGATATGGGGAAATTGACGGAGAGCAAAAAAAGACCTCAATTTTGAGACATATGATCAAAGAATTAGGACCAGAATGTGTGGCTAAGATTGAGCCGATAGACCCACAGGTTTTTGCTCTGACCAATGAGTTTTGGGTAAGCTACTATATTCTTGACCAGATATTTGACAAAAAGTTTATATTTACTCCAGGCAGTTTTGACCCCTCACTGCAGCGCATGATCCCCGAATTAGGTTTGGAAGGGGTTTTACATAGTTAGAATAAAGTATGGCTGATTTTTTTGAGCAATTAGGCGACATATTGTTTTTAGATATTGAAACCGCCTCTCTGACCGAGAAATTTGAAGATCTTGGGGAACGGTTGCAAGAGGAGTGGGTCAAAAAGGAAAAACTCATCAAGAATACTGATCACGGCAAAATAGAACCAGGTTCTTTGTATTTTGACAGAGCAGGGATTCATGCGGAATTTGGTCAAGTAGTCTGTGTTGGTGTGGGTTATTTCCAGTGGAAAAAGAAGGACAAAAAACTGATTTTTCGTTCCAAAGTTTTTTCAGATCCCGATGAAAGGGAACTTCTTGTTGACTTTTCTAGCTTATTAGAGAAGAAAAAATGGATTCTTTGCGCACACAATGGGAAAGAGTTTGATTTTCCCTATCTATCCAGGCGAATGCTGATTCAGGGAGTTCCGCTTCCTGAGCCTTTACAGATTGCAGGCAAAAGACCATGGGAAATTCGTCACCTCGACACCATGGAGCTGTGGAAGTTTGGCGATTACAAGTACTACACCCGACTTGAGTTACTAGCTTCTGTTTTTGGAATACCTTCTTCCAAGGAAGATTTGGATGGAAGTGAAGTCAATGCCACTTTTCATTTGGAGAAAAACCTGGAAAAAATCAAAAAATATTGTCTAAGAGATGTAGAGGTCACGGCAAGAGTTTACCTTGCTATGAATCCACAGATTGACGAAATGAACCTTGAAGTTGTCCAACTGGACGATTTAAAAAAAGAACATAAAAAATAGGGTGTATTTCTTTTTACCTTAACCAAAACAAACACCCAAAACATGGGAAGAAAATCAAATAGAAAAAGTTCTAACAAGCAAAACGGAGGAAAGAAAACGGATGCCGCTTCATTGGCCCGTAGAATTCTCCAATTTTTAGATGCGAATTATGGGCAGGAATTCAATGCCAAACAGATTATCAAAAAACTGGATATAAGAGACTCTCTTACTAAAGGTGGAGTGGAGCCAGTTCTTCATAAACTCGTGGAAAACGGGTCAGTCTCTAAAAGTCCGAGAAACTATTTTTCATCTACTCAAGACCCGGATTTCATAGAAGGAACTGTAGATTTTGTAAATCCTAGGTTTGCTTTTGTAATCCCCGATAATCCGGAAAAAGTAGATGGAGACATTCTTGTCAAAGAAGCCGACCTCAAGCAAGCCTTAGATGGCGACAAAGTCAGAGTGATGGTATATCCTCTAAAGGGAAAAACTGGAAGGACTGAAGGAAAGGTGTTGGAGATTCTCGAAAGAGACAGAGATGAATTCGTCGGAAGAGTAGAAATTTCTCCACGATTTGCATTTGTGGTGCCTGATTTTAAAAAAATGCACAAAGACATCTTTGTTCACAGAGGTGATCTAATGGGTGCTGAGCATAATGAAAAGGTCATTGTCAAAATGACTGAATGGAGAGAAGGAGATAAAAATCCTACCGGAAAAGTCATCAGAGTGCTCGGCAAAGCGGGTGTGCATGAAGTAGAAATCCACTCCATTATGGCAGAGTTTGGGTTGCCATTTGAATACCCTCAAGAGGCAGATCAAGAAGCAAACGCAATTCCTGAAAAAATCACTTCCAAAGAAATTAAAGCAAGAAGGGATTTCAGAGACGTGACCACTTTCACTATTGATCCGGCAGACGCCAAGGATTTTGATGATGCCATTTCTTATAGAAAATTAGAAAATGGAAACCTGGAAGTTGGAGTCCATATCGCAGATGTTACCCATTATGTGAAGCCTAAAACAGCTTTGGAAAAAGAAGCTTATGACCGAGCTACATCGGTTTACTTGGTAGATAGAACCATCCCAATGCTTCCTGAAAGGCTAAGCAATGGTCTTTGTTCGCTTAGACCTCATGAAGATAAATTAACCTTTGCCTGTGTGTTTGAAATGGACTCCAATGCCAATGTGCTGAATCATTGGATTGGAAGAACTATCATTCATTCAGACCGAAGATTCGCCTATGAAGAGGCACAAGAGAACATAGATAATCAATCCGGAGACTTCTTTCAGGAGTTAACGCTGTTGAATGACCTTGCAAAGCAGGTACGAAAAAGAAGGTTCCAACATGGTGCTGTCAATTTCGAAACTGTGGAGGTCAAGTTCAAATTGGATGAAAAAGGCACTCCACTCGGATTGATGATTAAAGAGCGAAAAGACATCCACAAAATGATTGAGGAGTTCATGCTCTTGGCAAACAAATACGTTGCTGAGTTTATCTTCAAAAAGAGAAGTGGTGCAGACACCTTCGTATACAGAACCCACGATTCTCCAGACATGGAGAAGCTGGAAATATTTTCAGGTTTTGCCAAGCGTTTTGGTCATCAAATGGACTTGGATAACGAAAAGAAAATTTCTTCCGCTCTCAATAAATTAATGGATGAAATCCAAGGCAAGCCGGAGCAAAATGTATTAGAGCAACTTGCTATCCGAAGTATGGCTAAGGCTAAATACACCACTGAGCCCAAAGGTCATTTTGGTTTGGCTTTTCCACATTACACCCACTTTACCTCCCCAATCCGTCGATATCCTGACATGATGGTGCATCGACTTTTGGAACACTATCTGGATGGAGGCAAATCACCAGACGCAGAAGCCTGGGAACAAAAATGCGTACACTCTTCCGAACGGGAAAAGCGTGCAGCTGATGCAGAAAGAGCTTCTATCAAGTACAAGCAGGTAGAATATATGGCTCTGGCTGAAGAGAAAGATTATGACGGAATCGTCTCTGGGGTGACTGAATGGGGAGTCTTTGTAGAAATCACTGAAACCAAGTGCGAGGGAATGATCCGAGTACAGGATATGGACGATGATTACTATGATTTCGACCAGAAAAACATGCGACTTATTGGGTCGAGAACAAAAAAAATGATCACTTTGGGTGACAAAGTGAAGGTCCGCGTAGTTAATACCGATATTGACCGAAGAACCATCGATTTGGAATTTGCAAACAATGACGAAAGAAAGCCTCGCGCACGCGCTTTTAGATAAATTAGAGTCCTTTATCAGGGAACAAAACTTTGGAGAAGATCCCAAGGAACTTTACGAACCGATCACCTATATTCTCAGCTTGGGAGGAAAAAGAATAAGGCCTCTTTTGAGCTTGCTGGCCTATGGACTTTATAAAAAAGATCCTAAAACCATTCTGAGCCAAGCGAGTGCTGTCGAGGTGTTCCATAATTTCACCCTGATGCATGATGATATCATGGATCAGGCCCCATTGAGAAGAGGAAAAGCTACTGTTCATGAAAAATGGAATGAGAATGTAGCTATTCTTTCCGGGGATGTCATGTTGGTACGAGCCTATGATTTATTGCTTCCTACGCCTCATACCCTTCTTCCCAAAGTCATTCGTCTCTTCAATAAAACCGCTGCAGAAGTATGCGAAGGGCAGCAGCATGATATGAATTTCGAAAGCAGGGAAGAAGTTCATGAGGATGAGTATGTCAATATGATTCGGTTAAAAACTGCTGTTTTGCTAGGCTTCGCTTTAGAATTGGGTGCAATCCTAGCAGAGGCATCCGAAGAAGACTGCCAAAAAATTTACAATTTTGGGGTAAATATCGGTATAGGCTTTCAGCTTAAAGACGACCTCTTGGATGTATTTGCAGACCAAGCAAAATTCGGCAAGCAAGTGGGCGGCGACATCATTTCAAACAAGAAAACATACCTCCTTATCAAAGCGCTGGAACTTGCCCAAGGAGATGATAAAGAATTGCTTAATTTTTGGTTAACACAAAGTGAATTTGACAAGGAAGAAAAAGTTCAAGCTATCAAGGGACTCTATGAGAAATTAGGAATCCGAAAAAAGGCGGAGGACAAAATGAATCATTATTTCTCAGAAGGCTTCCGGCAGTTGGATACGCTTCATTTTAAAAATGAGGATTTTTATCAAAACCTCAGAAAAATCACTGAAGACCTGATTCACAGGGAAAAGTAATATGGAACTTTCGATCACTGTAATCCTGATTATTATCACAGTAATCAGCAGCTTTTACGGATTCAATAATCACAGCTTCATCGAAAGGTGGATGTTTACTCCCTACAAAATCAAACATCAAAAGCAGTGGGATAGATTTATTCTTTCTGGTTTTATCCATAAGGATTATATCCATCTCCTCTTTAATATGTTTACTTTCTACTTTTTTGGGAGAGTAGTAGAACAGTTTTTAGCATACCAACTTGGGAGCAGTCTCGGAGGTGTTGTATTTGTTCTGTTTTATATTCTGGGAATAATTATCGCGGATATCCCCACATACTTAAAGCACCAGAATAACAGTTATTACAGAGCTTTGGGAGCATCGGGAGGAACTGCTGCGACTGTCTTTTCCAGTATCATCATTCTTCCTTTAGCAGATATTTGTCTTTTCGGGATCATCTGTCTTCCAGGATTTATCTTGGGCGCCTTATTTCTGATTTATTCCTATACCAAAGGAAAGCAGGACAGCGATGGAATAAACCATGATGCCCATCTCTATGGAGCGCTTTTCGGAATCATTTTCATCCTGATTCTTTCTCCTAGCAGCGCTGTGCATTTTATAGATCAAATCAGGAATTGGAGGATTTTCTAAATAAAAAACGAGGTCCTTGGCTAAGATCTTACCCGCTACAATTTTTCTAATTGTCTGATATTTTTATCTGCAACAGACTTTAAAAGTTGTGAAAGGTTATCTCCTTTCTCTTCCGCATAGACATCCGGCCCAGGGATTCCCACTCGCATTCCTACGATTCTGACAGCAGATGATCCATGTCCTTCTGTTGAAAAATAAATGTCGACTGCATTGATTTTGGACGCGTGACGACCAATCTTATCTATCTGGTCCCTAATCAGTTGCTGGATAGAGGAGTCAATATCAAAATCAACTGCTTGTACGTCTATTTTTATGGCTTTATAGTTTTCTGTGTAATTCATGGAAATAATTGATTGTTATTTTAGTTGATAATATAAGAATTTCTTTTTATATTATATGTAGAAATTTTAGTATAAATCCTTTTTAAAACTCAAAATCAATAACCAATTATGAAAATTTTTGATAGAAACTTATTCTTGGAACTCACTCAGAAAGAAAGTGAGCCATTCATTTCTATTTATGTGCCTACATCACGTAAAAGCACAAACGCCTACAAAGACGACCAAACACGATTTAAAAATCAATTATCACAAGTCGAAAAAGATTTAGAAAAGAATTGGGGTATGGATGAAAGAAACATCTCGAAGGCACTTCGTCCTGCTCATCAATTATTGGAAGACTTTAATTTTTGGCAACATAATTCGGACCTATTAGCGGTATTTCTAGCTGATGGTGAAATGGAGTATTTCCAGGTTCCGATTCCAAGAGTAGAATCTATGAATTTTATAGGAACTAAAGCTTTTACAATGCCATTAGTCCCAGAACTCAATGATGATGGTCACTATTATTTATTACTGCTTAATTTGGATAGAATTCGTCTATATGAAGCAACAAGAGATGTCATTCAGGAAATTATTCTTGACGAAAAAGAAGTTGCCGTTTCATTTACTGTAGAAGAGGAAATAGCCGAAAATCAAGGTCATTTACAGGGACAAGGCGGCGTAGGAAGCGCTGGAGCCATGTATCATGGACATGATGGTGGATCGGATGAAGAGAAGAAAACGACAATCCTAAACTATTTTCATCGTATGACCAATATGCTGGAACCGCTTCTCTATAAAAACCCACTTCCCCTTTATCTCGCAGGAGTTGACTATTTGATCCCATTATTCCGCGAAGCTAGTAAATACAATCATTTACAGGATGGCCATGTCAGTGGAGCCTTCACCGAAAAAGATGTGATGAGTCTTCATCAAAAATCTTGGCAATTGGCATCAGACTATTTTTCTTCTGAGAGAAGAAAGCGAATGAATGATTTCGAAGAAAAGCAAAGCGAGGGCTTATCCATTCAAAATGATAAAACCGCATTGATTAAAGCTGCCCATTCAGGTGCCTTGGACACACTTTTTGTTGATGAAAAACATGAGCATGTTTGGGGTACATTCGACACCCAAAAACATCAGGTAAATTATCAGGAATCAAAGGATAAGCACAGTCACTGTTTGATTGATTTGACAATCAGTCAAACCATCAAAAATGGAGGTAAGGTTTTTCTAATGAACTCAGACTCCCTCCCTGCAAATGATATCATGGCTGGTATTCTCAGGTATCCCCTGAGTTAAAAAAAATAAGCCCCGGAAAATTCCGGGGCTTCATCATTTAAGGTTTATTGAATTACTTTTTGATATCCAGTTTGGTTCGAAGCTCCTCAATATTCAGAATCTTCGAAATCTCCTCCTGCTCCAATTTTTTGAATCTCGCAAGTTGCACATCAATTTGCTGAGTTAATTCTTTTCTCACTTCTACAGATTGATCAGTTGGAGGATAATCTCCATTTCCAACCACGCTATTTAAATGAGCCAATTTATTATTCAGCCTGATCGGATAGTTTAGAGGATCTTGACCGCTTCTGTTTTTGGTCTGGTACAAGGTCTCTTCTATCTCCTGCATTTGAGCTTTGATTTGCTCCAGGTTGGCTGGCTTATTTTCCATACTATCCAGTTCAGCTCTGTACTGACGAATCAATTTAATAGTCTGATGCGTTTCTGTCAGCTTGCGGTTCACATTCATGAGAAACTCAAACTGTTTTTCCAATCCCCCCTGAGTGGTTTCATATCTAGGATCTGCCAAAACTTTGAATCCTTGCTCCTGTCTTTCCCCATCCAAAGTAACTCTTACCTTATAATCGCCAGGAACAACCTTTGGCCCTCGAAGATTAGCAGCCCACATGATGAGACCATCAAATCCTTCCGCATCTTCTACTCTTAAATTCCAATTGAATTCATTGCTACCAGCTTTCACTTTTAAAGTATCCCCTTGATAGCCTTTGGTTGAGAAAGTCCTGAGAACATTATTCCCATTATCCAAAAACTCAATTTTAAGCTCCTCTTTAGGCTCCTCTTTGATAAAATAATACACCAAAACTCCTCCAGGTCTGTTGGTCCCCATGGTCGGAGACTTCCTTTTCACACCATCTATTCTATAAGAATCCTGAGGTTTAAATAGATGCAACTTTTTATTCTCAATACCTGGCTCTGCCTGATGCAAAACAGTTAGATCATCGATAATCCAGAAAGAACGTCCCTGCGTGGCAGCGATCAAATTATTATCCTTGATGGCCAAATCAGTAATCGGAACGATGGGAAGATTCATCTGCAAGGAATGCCAATTTGCACCATCATCTTTTGAATAATACATCCCAGTCTCGGTACCTGCGTAAAGCATTCCCTTCTTAACAGGATCTGCACGAATTACCCTGGTGAAATGCTCTGCATCTATTCCTTTGGTAATTTTTGTCCAGGTTTTACCATAATCCTTGGTCTTATATAAGTAAGGTTCAAAATTCCCACTTTTATAACCAGTTGCTGCAAAATAAGCCTCACCTGCTTCATATGGACTCGCCTCAATACTATTGATCTGTAACCATTCCGGCATGGCGGAAGGAGTCACATTCACCCAGGTTACCCCATTATCTGTAGTCACATGCACCAATCCATCATCAGAACCAGCCCAGATTACTCCCTTCTTCACAGGAGATTCTGCAGCTGTGAAAATAGTGGCATAATACTCTACAGAAGTATTGTCTTTGGTAATTGGACCACCGGATGAACCTAATTTACTAGCATCATTTCTGGTCAAATCAGGCGAAAACACTTCCCAGCTTTGTCCCTCATTAGTGGATCTATGAAAGCGGTTACTGGTAGTGTAAAGCATATTAGGATCATGCGGGGAGAAGAAAATCGGGAAGTTCCATTGAAATCTATACTTCATGTCTTCCGCTCCATGTCCCATTGGATTATCAGGCCAAACATTGACTGTTCTGCTGATTCCTTTATCATGATCCTCTCTGGTTAAAAGACCTCCATAAGATCCACCATACACAATGTCATTATTCTTGGGGTCCGGAGCGATCCAACCAGACTCCCCGCCTGCGGTAGGCTCCCAGTCATCTTCAGTGATTCCTCCTCTTCCATCTACTCTGTGGCGGATTCTAACAGTTGAATTGTCCTGCTGCGCACCGTAAATTCTGTATGGAAAAGAATTGTCAGTGGTCACTCTGTAGAATTGGGAAGTCGGCTGATTCATATAAGTGGTCCAATTGGCTCCACCATCTTCGGAAACTTGCGCTCCACCGTCATCGGCGATAATCATACGCTGATTGTTATTTGGATCTATCCACAAATCATGATGATCTCCATGAGGTGCATTAGCTCCTTTGAAAGTTTTCCCGCCATCAGTCGATTTGTGATAGCTCACGTTTAGCACATATACTGTTTCCTCATCTTGAGTATCTGCATAAATTCGGGAATAATACCAAGCTCTTTGTCTTAAGCTCCTATCCTCATTGGTTTTGGACCAGGTTTGTCCTGCATCCGTGGAAGTATACACTCCACCGTTATCATTTTCAATGATGGCATAAAGCCTGTTAGAATTCAATGGAGAAACAGTTACCCCCATTATTCCCAAAATCCCTTGAGGAAATCCTTCTTTGGATGTAAGGTCTTCCCAGTTTTTACCCCCATCTGTGGACTTAAACATTTTTGATCCAGGTCCACCGCTTTCCAATGAATAAGGAGTTCGCTTGATCTCCCAGGTTGTTGCATATAGGATATCAGGATTATTGGGGTCTAAAATCAAATCAACAGCACCGGCCACGTCGGAAACAAAAAGAACTTTTTCCCAAGTAGCCCCTCCATTGGTGGTTTTGTAAACACCTCTTGTAGCATCAGGCTTAAATAAATCACCCAAAACCGCAGCATAAACCACATCAGGATTGCTTGGATGAATTCTTAGTCTTGCAATAAACCGGCTTTTATCCAAGCCTGCTCTTTCCCAGCTTTTGCCGGCATCCTTACTTTTCCAGACTCCGTATCCAAAAGACACGTTTCCACGGACTGTTTTTTCTCCTCCTCCTGCATACACTACACTAGTGTCACTTTCAGAAACAGCTACAGCGCCAATAGAGCCACCGAAAAAGCCGTCGGAAACAGACTTCCAGGTATTCCCGGAGTCAACAGTTTTCCAGACACCTCCACCTGTAGATCCGAAATAGTAGGTATGATCAGAGCCTGCTACTCCGGTAACTGCATCGGATCTGCCTCCACGAAAAGGGCCAACGAGCCTCCATTCGAGGGCTTTGTAAACAGAAGGATTAGGTACATTTTGGGCTTGGGAAGAATTTGCCTGAAAAATAAAACAGAGCAAAATTCCCAATAAACCCAATGAAAATCGATTTCTCATAAGGATAATATTTGGTGGTTTCTTGAAGATAAAAAATTAGGATAAGTCTTCGACTCTATTGCTAAAAAATTGATCAGTGGTCGGAATTCTTTTTTGGCTAGAAACAAAAAAACCCTTTCCGAGGAAAGGGTTTTGATTTTCGTTTAGTAGGTATTAAGCCTCAGCTGGCAAAACACTTACGTAAGACTTACCGTCTGCTTTCTTTTTGAAAGTTACAACACCGTCAGAAAGTGCAAACAAGGTATGATCTTTACCTACACCCACGTTGTTTCCAGCGTGATGCTTGGTACCTCTTTGTCTTACAATAATGTTACCGGCGATAACTTGCTCGCCTCCAAATTTCTTCACACCCAATCTTTTGGAATGTGATTCTCTACCGTTTTTGGAACTACCTACACCTTTTTTGTGTGCCATGGTCTGATTCGTTTATGGTTTTCTAATAGAAAACTTAGAGTGTAATATTTTCAATCAATACTTTGGTGAAGTCTTGTCTGTGACCGTTCTTCTTCTTGTAGCCTTTTCTACGCTTCTTTTTGAAGACGATGACTTTATCACCTTTAACATGATCTAGCACCTTGCCAGATACCTTAGCGCCCTTAATTAAAGGTGCACCAACAGACACATTCCCATCAGCTTCTGCTAATAGTACTTGGTCAAATTCCACGGAAGCGCCAGTTTCTGCGTCTAGCTTTGGAGCATAAACAAACTGATCTTTTGTTACTTTGAACTGCTTTCCTGCGATGTTTACAATTGCGTACATGTGTTTCTTTCTAGATTCTTTGTCGAAATCGGAGTGCAAATATAAGGAAGAGTATTTGAAGAAAAAAATGGCTTCATAAAATTATTATGGCCTTAAGAATTACCTATTCAGCAACTTACATCTGCGCCAAAAGTATTTATCAGTAATCCCTTTTTTCAGGAGCTTTAAAAGCCAAGATTTGTATTAACACATTCAGAGCTTCGCAAAGATAAAAAGTAGCAAGAAACAGGGCAAGGAATCGTTGGACTCAAGCAATTTTAAAAGACAGTAATATTATCGGTAGAAAATTCAAACAGCTGCTCATACCTGATTTTCAGCTGTTTATTTCATTTTAAATCGATTGAATAGAATTGAACCTCGGTCAAAAATCACTTGAATTTTGTTAAAAATATTTTTTTCAAAAAAACTGAAAAAAGTTTCAACGCCTCAAAATGCCCATTTCAGCTTATCTTTTACTTTATTTGAATACATATAAAGTATTGTATTTATGATATTTAAATAGTTTTTGACCATTGTTCAAAAAACACCCTAATTCAGTACTTCGGGGGTTTTATTTCTGGATTTTGGTTCACATATTTGTTCAAAGGCTGTTCTAAAAAGGCAGCCTTTTCTATCCCCAGCAACGATTACTGAAGAGCTATTTGTCTGAATTTAACTTATTTAAAACATTATCAAATAAACCAAAGAGAACGATGCAAGCAGAACCAATTTTAGAAGAGAATAAGAATCGCTTTGTTTTATTCCCCATCCAGCACGCAGACATTTGGAAATTTTATAAACAGGCAGAAGCCAGCTTCTGGACGGCTGAGGAGATTGATTTAGGACAAGATATGAGAGACTGGAAAAACCTGAATGATGGGGAGCGCCACTTTATCTCTCACGTATTGGCTTTCTTCGCTGCAAGTGATGGTATAGTAAATGAGAACTTGGCTGAGCACTTTGTCGCAGAGGTTCAATATACAGAAGCTAAATTTTTCTATGGATTTCAAATTGCCATGGAAAATATTCACTCAGAGACCTATAGCTTATTGATCGATACTTACATCAAAGATCCGGTTGAGCGAGACAAATTATTAAACGCCATCGAGCACATTGACTGCGTCAAGAAAAAAGCAGACTGGGCATTGAGATGGATTGATAATGGAAGCTTCCAGGAAAGATTGATTGCTTTCGCAGCTGTAGAAGGAATCTTCTTTTCCGGTTCTTTCTGTTCGATTTTCTGGTTGAAGAAAAGAGGACTAATGCCAGGGCTTACTTTCTCTAATGAATTGATTTCACGGGACGAGGGTCTTCACTGTGACTTTGCTTGTCACCTTTATACTCAACACGTACAAAACCCGCTTCCAAAAGAAACTATCAAAGAAATTATCATGGACGCAGTTGCCATCGAAAAGGAATTTGTGACCGATGCACTTCCGGTAAGATTGATAGGAATGAATGCAGATTTGATGTGTCAATACATCGAATTCGTTGCGGACCGATTATTGATGGAACTAGGATGCGATAAGGTATGGAATAGTACAAATCCATTTGATTTCATGGATATGATCTCCCTTCAGGGTAAAACCAACTTCTTCGAGAAGCGAGTAGGTGATTATCAAAAAGCCGGAGTGATGAAGTCCAATGATGCAACAGAATCAGCACGCTTCTCTTTAGGGGAAGATTTTTAACCAAAACCACTTTACCCAACCATTAACCTCACCTGAACTATGCTAGTAATAAAAAGAGACGGAAGACGCGAATCAGTTCGCTTTGACAAAATCACAGCACGAATAGAGAATCTGTGCTATGAGCTGGATCCTAAATTTATACAGCCTATCGAAGTTGCCAAAAAGGTAATTGATGGTTTGTATGATGGAGTAACTACCTCTGAGCTAGATAATCTAGCCGCAGAAGTTTGCGCTTCATTGACAGTGAAGCATCCGGATTATGCGATACTTGCTGCACGGATTGCCATCTCTAACCTGCATAAAACAACCAGTCAGTCTTTTTCAAATACCATGAAAAGACTTTACACTTATGTCAATCCGATCACAGGTGAGAATGCGGCATTGATTGACCCGGAAGTGTATGGCATTATTAAAAAGAATGCGGCAAAGCTAGATGCGGCGATTGATTACAAAAGAGACTTTGGATACGATTACTTCGGCTATAAAACATTAGAAAGATCCTACTTGATTCGTTTGGATGGCAAAGTAGTAGAGCGTCCACAGCATATGTTGATGCGGGTAGCCGTAGGTATTCATAAAGAAGATTTGGATTCTGTAATAGAAACTTACAATCTCCTTTCTGAAAAATGGTTTACTCATGCGACTCCTACCCTCTTCAACGCAGGTACTCCTAAGCCACAGCTTTCCTCTTGCTTCCTTCTGACTATGAAGGATGACAGTATTGATGGAATTTATGATACATTAAAGCAATGTGCTAAAATCTCACAATCTGCAGGAGGTATCGGTCTTTCTATCCACCATGTAAGAGCTAAAGGTTCTTATATCAAAGGAACCAACGGCGTATCTAACGGAATCGTGCCGATGTTGAGAAACTTCGATATGACCGCACGATACGTGGATCAAGGAGGAGGAAAAAGAAAAGGATCTTTTGCCATCTACCTAGAGCCTTGGCATGCTGATATCAAAGACTTCTTGGAGCTTAAGAGAAACCATGGTAAGGAAGAAATGCGTGCCAGAGACTTGTTCTATGCACTTTGGATTCCAGATCTATTCATGAAGCGAGTAGAACAAAACGAAACTTGGTCTTTGTTCTGTCCTAATGAGTGCCCAGGTCTTTCCGATTGCTATGGAGAAGAATTTGAAAAGCTATACGAAAAGTACGAGCGTGAAGGAAAAGCAAGAGAAACCATCAAAGCTCAGGAATTGTGGTTTGAAGTTTTGGAATCTCAAATCGAAACCGGCACTCCATATATGCTCTACAAAGATGCAGCAAATGGTAAGTCCAATCAGAAAAACTTGGGAACCATCAAGTCATCCAATCTTTGTACAGAGATTATAGAATACACTGCTCCAGATGAGGTTGCTGTTTGTAACCTTGCTTCTTTAGCACTTCCTAAATTCGTAACACAAGGACCTGATGGAAAGCTTTCCTTCGACCATCAGAAATTATATGAAATCACCAAAGTAGCGACTCGTAATCTCAACAAGGTAATCGATGTCAATTACTATCCAGTAGAAGAAGCGAAGCGATCCAACTTCAGACATAGACCAATTGGTTTGGGTGTGCAAGGATTGGCGGATGCTTTCATCATGCTGAGAATGCCTTTTGACTCACCTGAAGCAAAAGGATTGAATGAAGACATCTTCGAAACCATCTATTATGCGGCTGTAGAAACATCCATGGAGTTGGCCAAAGTGCAAGGTACTTATGAAACCTACGAAGGTTCACCAGCATCCAAAGGAGAACTTCAGTTTGATATGTGGGGCGTGACGCCAAAATCCAACAGATGGAACTGGACAGAATTGAAGGAGAAAGTGAAGAAGTATGGTTTGAGAAACTCCCTGCTAGTAGCTCCTATGCCGACTGCCTCCACTTCTCAAATCTTAGGAAATAATGAGTGCTTCGAGCCTTATACTTCCAATATTTACACTAGAAGAACATTATCAGGTGAATTCATTGTAGTGAACAAGCACTTGATGAAAGATCTGATCAAGTTAGGCTTGTGGAATGATAACATGAGAAACCGATTGATCTCCACCAATGGTTCTGTTCAGGATGTACCGGGAATTCCACAGCACATCAAAGATATTTACAAGACTGTTTGGGAAATTTCTCAGAAGGTGATTATCGATATGGCAGCAGATCGAGGAGCTTATATCTGTCAGTCACAAAGTATGAACGTCTTCTTGCAAGACCCGAACTTTGGTAAGCTTACATCCATGCACTTCTACGCTTGGAAGAAGGGATTAAAGACTGGTATGTACTATTTAAGATCTCAGGCGGCAGCTGCAGCGATCAAGTTCACCCTAGATAAGAGCGCCTTAGAGCCCAAAGAAGATAAAGCACAAGTAGAAACCGTAACCAAGTCCACCAAACAAGAGGCTGTACAATGCTCTTTGGACAATCCGGATGACTGCGAAATGTGCGGAAGTTAAATTTTAGAGTTCGTCAATTGGAAAAAGCGTCTGGGAATCTCAGACGCTTTTTTTTGCAAAAGCCTAGTTGACTGTCTCCAACTCAGAAATTAATTGATAATAAAATATTAGATTGACAGCGATTCAATTGATATCAAAAATTTACTTTTCAGAAAAAAACTCAATTAACCACAATATGTTGAATTCGTCTAAAATCCAATCTCAACTTCAAAATCTCAGCACTGATACTCCAGCCCAATTCGGTATCATGACTCCTCAGCATATGGTGGAGCATATGACCATCACAATGAAACTTTCCAGTGGAAGAATCAAACTCCCGGAATTTGAGCCGAATGAAAAGCAGCTAATGCAAAAACAGGCATTGATTTATACTGATATAGAATTTCCCAAAGGAGTCAGAGCACCCAATTCAAATGGGGAATTGCCTGATTTGAGATTTCCGGACTTGGAAACTGCCAAAGAAAAATTAGTACAAAGTGTTCAAGAGTATGAGGAGGCTTTTGAGAACAATCCCAAGTTCAGGTCAATACATCCTCGATTTGGATATCTCACATTCGATGAATGGGAAAAATTTCATCATAAGCATTTCAAACACCATTTTGGCCAATTCGGGATTTGGTAAAACAAAAAGAGGTTAGCGTTTCCACTAACCTCTTTTTGTTTATCTATTTTCAATTAAGCCATTTCCTCTTGATTAGCATATTCCTCCACAGGAATACAGCTACACATCAAGTTTCTATCTCCGTAGGCAGAATCAATTCTTCTGACAGTAGGCCAGAATTTATTGTCTCTTAAATAACCCAAAGGATAAACAGCTTTTTCTCTTGAATAAGGCAGATCCCATTCTCCGATCAATACCATATTGGCAGTATGCGGAGCATTCTTCAATACGTTGTTCTCTTTTTCTGATTCCCCCCTCTCGATTTCTCTGATTTCTTCTCTGATGGAAATCAAGGCATCACAGAATCTATCCAATTCCGCCTTTGTTTCAGACTCTGTTGGCTCAATCATCATGGTACCCGCTACTGGGAAAGAAACCGTAGGAGCGTGGAAACCATAATCCATCAAACGCTTCGCGATATCCTCCACTTCTACTCCAAATTCCTTGAAGCTTCTGCAGTCGATGATCATCTCGTGAGCTGCTCTTCCTTTGGTTCCTGTATAAAGGATAGGATAATGACCGTCTAATCGCTCTTTGATATAGTTGGCGTTTAGAATCGCCATCTTGGTAGCATTAGTAAGTCCATCGCCTCCCATCATCGCAATGTAGGCATAGGAGATAGGCAAGATACTTGCGCTTCCATAAGGAGCTGCTGAGATAGAAGATACTGCCTGAGTACCCCCAGTTTTCACCAAAGGATTTCCTGGAAGGAACGGGGCCAAATGAGCTGCCACACAGATTGGTCCCATGCCAGGTCCACCTCCACCGTGAGGAATACAGAAAGTCTTGTGCAAGTTCAAGTGACAAACATCCGCCCCGATTCTACCCGGAGAAGTCAAACCTACTTGTGCATTCATATTCGCTCCATCCATGTACACTTGACCACCAAATTCATGAATAGTCGCACAGATTTCTTGGATCGCTTCTTCAAATACTCCGTGAGTGGAAGGATAGGTAACCATCAAAGCTGACAAGTCATTTGCATGAGCTGCCGCCTTTTCCTTCAGGTCAGCCAAATCAATATTTCCTTTTTCATCACATTTCACCAAAACTACTTTCATCCCTGCCATTACAGCAGAAGCCGGGTTGGTACCATGAGCTGATGTTGGGATCAAGGCTACATTTCTATGCCCTTCGCCACGGCTTATGTGATACGCACGGATTACCATCAAACCTGCATACTCTCCTTGCGCTCCAGAATTAGGCTGCAAAGAAGTATCGGCAAAACCGGTGATTTCTGTTAACCAAGTTCTCAAATTGGTAAATAACTCCTGATAGCCTAAAGCTTGATCCATTGGAGCAAATGGGTGAATCTGCCCGAATTCCGGCCAAGTTACAGGAATCATTTCTGCAGTTGCATTCAATTTCATGGTACAAGAACCCAAAGAAATCATGGAATGAACCAAAGAAAGATCTTTTGCTTCCAAACGCTTGATATAGCGAAGCATTTCATGCTCTGAATGAAAGCTATTGAATACTGGGTGGGTTAGGTAGGCTGACTTTCTATTCAAAGCTTCTGGTAGTTCCAAGCTCAAGTTGCTTACCAACTCATCCAAGTTTAAGGTATGCTTACCTTCTTCTGTAGCAAAAATATTGACGATGGTTTTAACATCTTCCAGAGTCTTGGTTTCGTCAAAAGAGATGAAGATGGACTCTGACTCGTAACGGAAGTTCATCTTCTCACCCAAAGCCAAGCCTCTTACTCTTTCGCGGGAAACCTCATTCATTTTCACCTCAATGGTGTCGAAGAATGTCTGCTCTCCTACCTGGAGTCCAACTTGCTTCAGAGCCTGAGCAGTTAATTTTGCAAAGCCATGCGTTCTCAAGGCAATATCCTTCAATCCCTTAGGGCCATGATATACTGCATAGAAGGAGGACATCACCGCCAATAGTACCTGTGCGGTACAAATATTGGAAGTTGCTTTCTCTCTTTTTATATGTTGCTCTCTGGTTTGGAGCGCCATTCTATAGGCTTTATTTCCAGCTCTATCGATGGAAACACCGATGATTCTACCCGGAATTTGTCTTTTGAACTCTTCCTTAGTGGCGAAAAATCCTGCATGAGGACCTCCATAACCCATAGGTACTCCAAATCGCTGGGCGGAACCTACGACAACATCAGCTCCCATTTCTCCCGGAGGTGTCAGTAAAGTCAAGGCCAGTAAGTCTGATGCAAAAGCAGTCAATACTTTATTTTCTTTTGCAGCAGCCACTATCGCTGAATAATCTCTCACAGCACCATCAGCGTCCGGATATTGGAACAAAATCCCGTATAATTCCGGATCCGTCACATCCATTTGCTCGATAGACCCAAATACCAATTCAATCCCTACAGGTTCTGCTCTAGTTTCCAAAAGCGCCTTGGTCTGAGGGAAAATTTTCTCGTCTACAAAGAATTTATTCGCATTCTTCTTTTCTCTCGGCTTCACAGAATGAAGCATAGTCATCGCCTCAGCTGCAGCTGTACCTTCATCCAATAAGGAAGCATTTGCCAATTCCATTCCGGTCAATTCACTGACCACTGTTTGGAAATTGATAAGCGCTTCTAATCTACCTTGAGCAATCTCGGCTTGATAAGGAGTGTAAGCAGTGTACCATCCCGGGTTTTCCAGGACATTTCTCAAAACCACTCCAGGAACTATGGTATCATAATAGCCCATTCCGATGAAGGATTTGAAAACTTTGTTTTTGGAGGCGAGTTTTTTGAAGTCTCTCAAAAACTCGGATTCCAGCTTAGCTTTTGGAAGATCCAAAGGTCTCTCCAATTGAATGGATTCTGGAACAGTTTGGTTGATTAATTCCTCCAGGGAAGAGGCTCCGATTTTATCCAACATCTCTGCGATCTCTGCCTCGGTCGGGCCATTGTGTCTGCTCTCAAACTTGACAGCATTAGAAAGGTTAATCTTCATACGAATTGAATGGAAGCTGTAATGAATATTTGGGTTAGAAATACTTTGTCTTTCTGGCGGCAAAGGTAATATTTATCAACAGATAATCTTCTCTAAACCAGTAGAAATTCACCCTCTCAACACTCCTTTCCTGTAAACAGTTTGTGGGAGGCTCAAATTTTTGTATAGCTTAGAGGCCTAAATAAAACTTTATCAAAAAAATCGAGCATGATCCGTGCTTAATAATCGATCATGTAAGAGGAATCGAAGCTTTAAAGCGACGGTTTTTTTGAATTAAAATCAAATTAAAAACTATATGAACAAACGATTTGCGTTGACTGGAGCGCTTGCCTTGGGTTTGAGTCTGGGAGCAATTGCACAAAATCCAGTACAGGTGAAATATGCCAATACAATTACGGCAGAAGACTTGAAAGAATATCTGACCTTTTTGGCATCCGATGAGATGAAAGGTAGAGATACCGGTTCCCCGGAAGGATTGATTGCCGCTAACTATTTGGCGGATTTTTACAAAAGCTTGGGCTTGACAGGACCAGTAGATGGCAGCTATTTTCAGGCAGTTCCTTTGGTAAGCAGCAAGTTTGACAAAGTGACTCTACAGGTAGGCAAGTCAAAACTGGTTGAAAACGAGGACTTCGTTTTCGTGGGTGATGCCAATATGAAGAAAGCCTCCAAAACTGAATTGGTATTTTTAGGCCTTGTTAATGATGAAAATTTGGCCAAAGTAGATGTAAAAGGCAAGCTCGTTGGAATTTGGGCTGTGGGTGAACGCAGTAATAATTTGCTGAATGCAGTGATGGACGCAGGAGCAGCAGGTGCTGTAATTGTAACCATGGAAGGTCAGGCAAATTTTGACAGAATTGCAAACAGATATAAATCACTAGCAGGTCGCGGAAGAGTAGGGTTTGATCAAGCCACCAACCAAAGACCGGTATTCATGGTCAGCTCAGAAAAAATGGGTGAGCTATTTGGTACCCCGGTGGATGTTTTGAAAGAAGCTGCCAAGTCAAATCCTTCCAGCATCAAATCTCAAAAAGCGTCTTATCAGGTAGTGAAAGATAAAACTCCTTTGGAAGCTTATAATGTATTGGGCTTTTTGGAAGGAACTGATAAAAAAGAAGAGGTTTTGGTTATCTCCTCGCATTATGATCACGTAGGTGTAAGCTCTACCGGCGAGGTTTTCAATGGTGCAGATGATGATGGTTCAGGTACTGTGTCTGTGATGGAAATTGCTGAAGCATTTGCCACAGCAGCCAAAGAAGGTCACAGACCAAGAAGATCAATCTTATTTTTGAATGTAACCGGTGAGGAAAAAGGATTATTAGGCTCTCAGCATTATTCTGAGAACCCTATTTTCCCAATCGCAAACACCGTAAATAATATCAATATCGATATGGTGGGACGTATTGATTATGAATATCAAAATGCTGAAAACAAAGACTATGTCTATGTAATTGGTTCGGAGATGCTTTCTACCGATTTGAAAAAAATCAACGAGTATAATAATATCACCTACACCGATTTGATTTTGGATTATCGTTATGATGCGGAGGATGATCCAAATAGATTTTATTACAGATCAGATCATTACAACTTTGCAAAGTTTGATATTCCTGTGATCTTCTTCTTCAATGGAGTTCACGATGATTACCACCAGGTAACCGATACTGTGGATAAGATTGAATTCCCATTGATGGAGAAAAGAGCTCATCTGATTTTCCACACCGCTTGGGATCTGGCAAACAGAGAAAACAGAACCCGGGTTGACGGGACAAACACTAGAACGGATAGATAAAAAAATAGCCCTGAAAATTTTCAGGGCTATTTTTTTTAATTCTTCCTATTCTTCGTCTTCAATTGGTTCCTGTTCTTTTTCTTTCCAGCTTTCTTAGCCTTTACTTTTTCCCCTTTGCCAATATTCTTTTTGGGTTTGGCCTTTTTTTCATGAAAAGCTCCCTTATAATCCGGATTGTCTCTTTGCTTTAGCTTGTCCAGCTCACGGGCATAAATCTGATTCTCCGCAAATGGAGTTTCTGTAATAGTGACAGGCTTGGGAATTGCATATTCAGGCACTTCCATACGAATCAGCTCTTCGATTTTCTCAAAATGCCAAGCTTCCGCAGGATTAATAAATGTGATGGCCTTTCCTTCCTTCTCTGCTCTGCCGGTTCTACCTATTCTATGCACATAATCTTCATAGATCAGCGGCACATCAAAATTGATTACGTGAGAAACCATCGTCACATCCAAGCCACGGGAAGCCACGTCAGTCGCAACCAAAATCCGCACATTTCCGGATTTAAACTCATCCATGGAGTTTATTCTGGTATTTTGACCCTTATTAGCGTGGATTACCCGGATTTCACCAAACTCATTCTTATTTAGAAAATTAAAAACCTCCTCAGCATTTTTCCTGCTACGGGTGAAGATAATCGCCCGCTTCACAGATTCACTGTCTAGCAAATATTCCAAGAGATAGATTTTCGTTCGGATATTTGGTACATAATATTTGACTTGACCAATCGTCTCAGCAGTAGTTGCTGAAGGCGTGATCTCCACTCTTTCAGGAAATTCTAAAAATTCAGCAGCCAAGCGATCTACTCGGGGCGCAAAGGTGGCCGAAAAGAGTAAATTTTGTCTTTTGACAGGAATCACTTCCAAAATAGACCGAATCTGAGGCATAAACCCCATATCCATCATCTTATCTGCTTCATCCAGCACCATGGTTTTAAGCTCCTTGGTGATCATCACTCCTTTTTTGTATAAATCCAAAAATCTCCCTGGAGTAGAAATCACGATATCCACACCTGCCTGGATTTGCTCAATTTGAGTTTTTGGACCAATACCTCCGTATAAACTCACGATTCGTAAATCAGTGTAAGTAGCTAATTGATGGCAAACTTCCTCGATCTGCATGACCAGCTCACGGGTAGGTGCCAGAATCAGGGCTCTCGGAAGATTCCCTTGAGCATATTTGACCTTCATCAGGATAGGTAAGACATAGGCTGCCGTTTTTCCTGTTCCCGTTTGAGCAATTCCCAACACATCATGGCCAGCCAAAGCCAAAGGAATTGCTTTTTCCTGAATAGCCGTTGGAGAAGTGTAGCCAGCTTCGGCCACTGCATTTAGCAATTGCTTATTCAGCTTAAATGCATCAAATCCTACTGCCTCATTGCTCATGATTCCTTATTTTTGGGAAAACTTAAAAGATTGAAGATGAAAAGTATTCTGATCACCGATGCAAATATAGTCAATGAGGGCCGGATCTTTCGGGGAGATATTTTAATCCGGAAAGGAAGAATCGCCAAAATCGGCGAAAAACTGACTCATGAACAAGCAGACCAACATATTGATGCAAATGGAAAATACCTCTTCCCCGGGGTGATTGATGATCAGGTACACTTCAGAGAACCGGGGTTGACACACAAAGGTGAAATTTATACTGAAGCAAAGGCTGGAGTAGCAGGAGGCACCACCTCTTATATGGAAATGCCCAATACTGTTCCTCAGGCTGTAACCATTCCCCTTCTCGAGGAAAAATATGCCAGAGCCAAAGAAGTGTCATTGGCCAATTATTCATTCTTTTTCGGAGGTACCAATGACAATTTGGAGGAAATTCTGAAGCTTGATTTGAAAAATGTCTGTGGCTTAAAGGTATTCCAAGGCTCTTCTACCGGAAATATGGTGGTGGACAACATTGAATCATTGGAAGGGATTTTTAAGCATTACAAAGGGCTTTTGGCCATTCACTCTGAAAATGACCATATCATCGCTACCAATATGGCCGAATTCAAGGCTAAATATGGAGAAGATATTCCGATTCAAGCGCATCCCAAAATCCGTTCAGAAGAAGCATGTTACGATGCCTCTAGCAGAGCAGTTGCTATGGCTAAGAAGTTTGGAACACGACTTCATATTCTCCATATCAGTACTGCCAAGGAATTGAGCCTATTTGATAACAGTTTTCCATTGGAAGAAAAAAAGATCACAGCAGAAGCATGCATCCATCATATGTGGTTTTCGGAAAAAGATTACGACACAAAGGGCACCTTGATCAAATGGAACCCTGCTGTAAAAACAGCCAATGATAGAGATCAGATTTTCCAAGCGATATTGGATGATAGAATAGATGTAATTGCCACAGATCATGCTCCTCATACATTGGAGGAAAAAGATCAGGTTTACACTAAAGCTCCTTCTGGAGGACCATTGATTCAACACAGCTTGGTAGCCATGTTGGATTTTTATCATCAGGGAAAAATCAGCTTGGAAAAGCTCGCTGACAAAATGAGTCACAAAGTAGCCCAACTATTCAGAATCGAGGAAAGAGGATTTATTCGGGAAGGGTATTTTGCGGATTTAGTCTTGGTTGATCTCAATGCTCCATGGACAGTCAGCAAAGAAAATATCCTGGCAAAGTGTGGCTGGTCTCCTTTTGAAGGACATACATTTCAGTCACAGGTGACGCATACGATCGTTTCTGGACATTTGGCGTATGCAAACGGACAGTTTGACGAAAGTAAAAAAGGAGAGCGGCTAACTTTTTCAACAAATATTTAGGACCATCCTTGCGCTGATTAAAGCGAATACTTACCTTTGCCAACCGATTGAGAAATGAGTTCTCAATCCAAAACAAATGGTGATTGTAGCTCAGCTGGTTAGAGCGCTGGTTTGTGGCACCAGAGGTCGCCGGTTCGAACCCGGTCTTTCACCCATAACCCCTCCTAGTGAGGGGTTTTTGCTTTAAATAGGGTGCATTTGGCACAACATTTGACAAATTCAGACCAAACTAAACCAACTTGAGATGTTTACTTTGTTCAAATCCTCACCAAAATTCCCTGTGGTAAAGCCTGTGAATATTCATCAGGTGAGAAGCTACATGGTAAAGTTTGAGGAGTCCTTGCGCAACTTTGAAGAGATTCAAAAAGAGGCAGTTCACTCCTAATTGAAAAAATCAACCAAGGTTATGGCAACATAACCTTAATTTTTGCCCTTTTCATTTTTTCTATCAATACAAAATTCTATTTTAACGGGCTACAATATTAGCCCCTATGAGTTATATCCATTTTGATAAAACCCAGTTGATTAATCTGAATTATTCTCTAGATAGAGAAATCATTCGGACCAACCGATCTGGAACCTATACCAGCACCTCGATAATCGGATGCAACACCCGAAAATATCATGGACTTTTAGTTGCTCCTCAGCCTCAAATCGATTCCCAAAATCATGTTTTCCTTTCAACGGTACATGAAACAGTCATTCAACGAGGTGCAAGTTTCAATCTAGGTATCAGCAAGTATCCTGGTAATTACTCTCCTAGAGGCCACAAGTATCTGGAAGATTTTGATTCAGAGCCTATTCCAAAACTCACCTATAGAGTAGGCGGAGTATTGTTACAAAAAGAGCTAATTCTGGACACCAACAGAGACCGAGTAATGATCCGATACACCTTATTGGAAGCTCATTCCCCTACAAAAATCAGGATTTCTCCTTTCTTGGCATTCAGAGGTTACCACACCCTTTGCAAGGAAAACAATGATATCAACAAAAAATTCGAGAAGGTACCCAATGGAGCAAAATTCAAGCTTTATCCGGTGTATGACCCATTGTATTTACAGCTTTCCAAAAAGAATGAATTTGTCTCGGATCCAAACTGGTATCACAATGTAGAATACATTCTGGAAAGAGAAAGAGGCTACGAATACCAAGAAGATCTATTTGTTCCAGGATACTTTGAATTTGACATAGAAAAAGGAGAGTCAGTGATTTTTTCCGCTGGCTTGACAGAGGCAGACCCCAAGACGAGAGAAAGGGCTTTTGCCAAAGAAATAGCAAGAAGAATCCCTAGAAGTAATTTTGAAAACTGTCTCAAAAACTCTGCTTCCCAATTTATCAGAAGAAGAAATGGGGACACAAGAATCATTGCAGGTTACCCATGGTTTGGTTGGTGGGGAAGGGACACATTCATTGCTGCTCCTGGATTGACACTAGCTAATGGAGATTCTGAAACATTTTTGGAAATCATGGATACCATGTCCAAAGATCTCAAAGGTCCCTTATTCCCGAATGTGGGAAGCGGAACCTACACCAATATGAATTCCATGGATGCTCCTCTCTGGTTCTTTTGGTCATTGCAACAATACATTCAATTTACGGGAGACAGTAAAACCGTTAAAAAGAGATACCTTGATAAACTTAAAGGAATCATAGACGGATACAGGGCTGGAACTGACTTCAATATCCACATGCTGGATAATGGGCTGATTTATGGAGGAGAAGAAGGAATCTGTCTCACTTGGATGGATGCGGTAACTCCAGATGGTCCGGTGACTCCAAGAACAGGATGTCCTGTTGAGATTCAGGCCTTGTGGTACAATGCCTTATGCTTTTATCATAAATTAACAGGAGATCAGGAAATAGCCGAGTTGGCGGAAAAAGTAAAATCATCTTTCGAGGCCGAATTTTGGGATGAGGAAAAAGGCTATTTGGCTGATGTGGTTCAAGGAAATGAAAAAGACTGGTCCATTCGTCCCAATATGGTTTTCGCCACTTCCTTACCTTATACTATGCTCAGCGAAGGACAGAATGATCAGATCTTGGAACTGGCAAAGTCCAATCTTTTAACGACCAGAGGCCTGAGAACTTTAGCGCCGGATGACCCGGCATATAAAGGATATTATTTTGGGGACCAGATCAGCCGTGATCAAGCTTATCATAATGGAACGGTTTGGGTTTGGCCGATGGGCCATTTCGTAGAAGGCTATATCAAGCTTCACGGGAAGTCTGCCAAGAATTTTATAGGAAAAATTATTAAAGGATTTGATGGTGTCATGACACAATATGGTGTTGGAACAGTTGCCGAGATCTTTGACGGAGATCCTCCACATAGACCAAAGGGAGCTGTATCTCAAGCCTGGAGTGTTGCGGAACTGCTGAGAATGATGGAATTGGTCAAGAGTTTATAAATAGATTATGAAAGTTTTAATGTTCGGTTGGGAATTCCCACCACATATTTCTGGAGGACTAGGAACAGCCTGTTATGGATTGGTCAAGGGATTGGCCCATCATAATCAGGATATCATTTTTGTAGTCCCAAAATTATGGGGAGATGAAGAACCCCTGGCTGATTTTGTCAATGCAAGTGATGTATCCATCGATTATCGGGAACGAAAATTCAAGAAAATCTGGAAGAATCTGACCTATCTGGAGGTTAGTAGTTTTTTGGTGCCTTACCTGGGCCCTGAGGAATATAAAAAGTTCACGGATTATGCCATTCATGACAGAACAGATGTAGACGAAAGTATTTTTACTACCAAATATGAGTTCAGTGGAAAGTATGGCAAAAACCTCATGGAGGAAGTAAGCCGATATGCTTTAACTGCTGCTCAGATCGCCAGAGACAGAGATGATTTCGAAATTATCCATGCACATGACTGGTTATCTTTCCCTGCAGGTATCGCGGCCAAAGAGATATCAGGAAAGCCATTGGTAGCCCATGTGCACGCTACAGAATTTGACCGCTCAGGCCAATCTGTTAACCAGCCTGTTTATGATATAGAAAAAGCAGGTATGGAAGCTGCTGACCACGTTTTAGCAGTAAGCCAACTGACCAAAAATATTATCATCAATAAATACGGAATTCCTGCTGAGAAAGTCAGTGTCCTTCACAATGCGGTATTGGATGCAAGCATTATCAAATCCAAATACAACAAGAAGGTTCCTGAAAAAATCGTGACCTTCCTAGGAAGAATTACTTTCCAAAAAGGTCCTGAATACTTTGTAGAAGCCGCAAAGAAGGTACTAGACAGAGATCCAAATGTGCGCTTTGTCATGGCAGGATCCGGAGACTTACTCAATAGGATGATTGATCGGGTAGCCGAGCTGAGGATGGCTTCCAAATTTCACTTTACCGGATTTTTAAAAGGGGACGATGTGGATCATATGTATGCCATTTCGGATGTGTATGTGATGCCTTCTGTATCTGAACCCTTTGGCATATCTCCCCTGGAGGCTGTGAGGCACAATACTCCCGTTATCATATCCAAGCAGTCAGGTGTTGCAGAGGTTTTGGTCAATGCAATCAAAATTGATTTCTGGGACATTGACGCAATGGCGGATTCCATTTTTGCCTTACTGCATTATGATGGTATTTCCAGGATGTTCAAGGAAATGGGAAGCCAAGAACTTAAAAAATTAAAATGGGAACATGTGGCTGCCAAATTGGTCACTGTCTATGAAAAAACTTTATCCACGAGACCATGAGAACTATCTGTTTTTACTTTCAGGTTCATCAACCCTACCGATTAAAACCTTATCGTTTTTTTGATATTGGAGAGGACCACTATTACTGGGATGACTTCCTGAATCGAAGTGTAATTCGAAAAGTAGCTCAAAAATGCTACCTGCCAATGAATGCTTTACTATTGGAATTAATCCAGAAGCATCACGGGGCATTTAAAGTGACTTTTTCTTTTTCAGGAACTTTCATGGATCAATTGGAGGCTTATGCACCCGATGTATTGGAAAGCTTTCAGCGTTTGGTGGCAACCGGACAAGTAGAATTACTGAATGAAACTTATGGTCACTCCTTGGCAGCTCTGAAAAGTAAGGAAGAGTTTGCCGGAATGGTCAAGCAACATCAGGATAAAATCAAGCAGCTTTTCAATGGGTACCAACCCAAGGTATTCAGAAACACTGAGCTGATTTATTCAGATAAAATCGGAGCCATGGTAGCCGATTTAGGCTACAAAGGAATATTGACGGAAGGTGCCAAGCACGTGCTGGGCTGGAAAAGTCCCAATTACGTGTACCAAAACTCCATCAATTCCGACCTCAAAGTATTGCTTAAGAATTTCCGGCTTTCAGATGATATTGCCTTCCGTTTTAGCAATAAAACATGGGAAGACTATCCATTGACTACAGACAAATTCATCAATTGGATTAATGCTATTCCTCAAAGCGAGCAGGTCTTAAACCTCTTTATGGACTATGAAACCTTTGGAGAACATCAGTGGGCCGAAACCGGAATCTTTGATTTCATGAGAGCTTTACCTGAAGCTGTATTCAAACATACAAATTTTGGTTTCTCCACTCCTTCTGAGGTAATTGATAAAGTCCCTGCAGTCAGCCCTATTCACGTGCCAATTCCTATCTCATGGGCAGATGAAGAAAGAGATTTGACTGCCTGGCTTGGAAATGATCTACAGGACGAGGCTTTTGACAGATTGTATGAATTAGAAGCCATGGTCAAAAAGACCAAGGACCCGGATTTGATGAGAGACTGGAATTATTTACAGACTTCAGATCACTTTTATTACATGTGTACCAAATTCTTCTCTGACGGAGATATCCACTCCTACTTTAGCCCATATGACACTCCTTATGATGCATTTATCAACTATATGAATGTACTGAGTGACTTTGTATTGAGAGTCAAAGGAAAAATTAAGGAATTAGAAAAAGCATGAAAAAAGGCCGTCGATGACGGCCTTTTTTTGATCTCAATAATATCTTTTACGGATATCCGCTTTCTTACCAGTATTGACAAAAATATGGCCTATTGTCTGCTGAAAAGATCAGAATCCCGAAGCTTCGGTCTTCGGTCTTCCAACCAGTCAAGCAAGGAAAATAAGGCAACTGGCATGATCGCGGATAATCAGATTATCTTAATGGACTTTCCTAAATCAATAACTCTCGGAATCATTCGGGAAATCCTTGTTTTTTACATCCCTGATATAATTTTTAAAGGCATCAGTCATTACTTGTTGCAAATCAGCATATTGCCTCAAAAATCTGGGTTTAAACTCCTGAGTAATCCCCAGCATATCATGCATTACCAAAACCTGCCCATCTACATTTGGTCCGGCCCCAATTCCTATAACCGGGATTTGAACTGACTCTGCGACTTTCTTCGCCAAAGAGGCTGGAATTTTTTCTAGAACAATGGCAAAGCAACCGCATTCTTCCAAAATTTTCGCATCCTCCAATAGCTTTTTAGCTTCTGCCTCTTCCTTCGCTCGAACCGTATAAGTCCCAAATTTATAGATGGATTGGGGAGTCAATCCCAAATGCCCCATCACAGGAACACCGGCACTCAAAATTCTACTCACAGACTCCTTGATTTCGGCTCCGCCTTCGACTTTTACTGCATGGGCTCCAGACTCCTTCATGATTCGAATAGCCGATCTCAAAGCCTCAGAGCTATTACCCTGATAGTTTCCAAATGGAATATCCACTACCACAAAAGATCTTTTGACCGCTCTAACCACTGAGCTCGCATGATAAATCATTTGATCCAGCGTAATTGGTAAAGTAGTCTCGTGTCCGGCCATCACATTGGAAGCGGAGTCACCCACAAGAATGATATCTATTCCAGCAGCATCAACAATAGTTGCCATAGAAAAATCATAGGCTGTAAGCATGGAGATTTTTTCTCCACGTTCTTTCATTTCCTGCAGAATATGGGTGGTGATCCTTTTGATATTAGCCGATGAGTGAACAGACATGAAATATTAGTGAAGGTGAACGAAATAATTTTCTTCGGATAAATCTACTTTAATATGCTCGTTAAGGGTAGTAGAGAGCTCATAACCTGTATAATCAGGTCGAATTGGAAAAAGGCCATGAGCACGATTCACTAATACGGCCAATTCCATTTTGTCAATATCTTCTTCCAAAAATGGCTTGATTGCATAAACAATAGTTCTACCCGTATTCAATACATCATCCACAACGATGAGAGTTTTGCCGGAAAGAACTACCGATTGTGACAGTTCTACTTTAGAATGTGCGATGTCGGATTTATCCAAAACTATCTCCACTTCTTCCACTGCTAGATTCGAGATGCTTTTAAGCTCTTTTGCCAGAAGCTGAGACAGAATTAGCCCCATTCCACTGATACCTGCAAAGACAACTCCAGATGAATAGAGATTTCTCTCGTAGATTTCGTATGCCATCCGGGTGATCTTTTTCCGGATTTGTTGGTGATTGAGTACTTCGCTCATGATTTGTTTTAAAAATGAAAATTAGGCCAATTTACCCTGCTTTCAAAATTATGACTTAACGGTGTGAATCTTCTTCATTTAAAATGTTCACATAACTTTCGTATCTGTAGGGGTGAATGTATCCTTCTTCCAGTTGTTTGAGAATTTTACATCCCGGCTCATTTACATGCTGGCAGTTATTATACTTACACTCTCCCAAATGCGCCCTCATCTCAGGAAAGTAATGAGAAAGCTCATATTCTTCGATTTCTAATATTCCAAATTCTTTGATTCCGGGAGTATCTATCAAGTCTCCTCCTTCTTTGAGAAAAAACATTTCTGCAAAGGTGGTTGTGTGAACCCCCTTACTGCTGTAGCCTGAGACTTCTTTGGTTTCCTGTCTTGCATCAGGAATTAACCTGTTCAATAAAGTAGATTTCCCCACACCAGAATGACCTGAGATTAGAGTGGATTTTCCTTGAAGGTGAGGAATCAGAAGATCCTTCAATTGCTGGTTTTCCAGGGCTGAAACCTCGACCACAGGATATCCCAATGGTTCATATATTTCATGAATATCCTGCAGCCAATCTTGAGCGTCTTCCCCTTCCATCAAGTCCATCTTGTTTACCACTAAAATGGCGGGAATTCTAAAACTCTCCGTGCTTACCAAAAACCTGTCAATAAAGCCAAGAGAGGTTCTGGGGTTTTTCATGGTTATCACCAACATGGCTTGGTCGAGGTTGCTGGCAATGATGTGAGAAAAATGCTGCTTCCGGGTGGATTTTCTAATCACATAATTTTCTCTGGGAAAAATTTCCCGAATCACTCCAGTAGCCTGACCTTCTTCTAAATCCAAGCCTACCCAATCGCCCACCGCAATGGGGTTGGTTAGTTTGAGTTCATCTTGTTTGAACTTTCCTTTAAGTCTGGCCTGAATCATCTCTAGGTCAACCTGTACAGTATACCAGCTCCCTGTAGACTTGATCACTCTCCCTTTCATGATTTCAGATATTTAGAGGTATAGGCAAGAATTTTAGCAGATGCCCCTAGCTGAGACTCAACCCAGTTTTTAGCGGCTTGTCTTGCATTTTGCATAAATAAGGGGTTTTTGAGAGCATCAAATTTTTCATTTAACTCCTCTCCATCCCTAACTGAAAACCCACAGCCCTGAGCTATTGCTTCTTCAGCTTCCGGAAATTTATTTACTTTTCTTACTTTCCCAAAGATAACAGGAACACCAAAACCTATGGGTTCGAGGATATTGTGTAACCCTTCTCCAAATGCACCTCCTACATAAGCGATTGTGGCATATTGGTAAAGCCTGCTGAGCATCCCAATATTATCGATAATTAAAATAGGGGATTTCTCAGTTTGATCCCATTGAGAATAAAAAAGCGTCTTAGTCTGAATTTGATTACCCCAAGTTTGAAGATGCTTTGACTTAATATCATGAGGAGCAATGATAATTTGATAGTCCGAATTGGAATTGATAAGCGGAATCAACAAGTCCATATCCTCCTCCCAAACAGAACCTAATACCATGACTTTTGAATCTCCCACCCATTTAGTGATCTCTGGGAACTCTTTTGCCATCATCGCATTCTCAGCAACTCTATCAAACCTGGTGTCACCTGAAAGGCTGTGATTTCTATAGCCTATTTGATTCAAAAGGGATTGACTGTGCTCATTTTGACAGAAAATATGATTAAAGCTTAAAATCGGAGTCCGAAAGAAGCCTTTCCTCGTAAAGTAAATTTGATCATCTCTAAATGAGGCGGCAATCAGAAATGTAGGGATCTTCTTTTGATTCAAACATTGAAGAAAATTAAACCACAAGTCATATTTCACAAAAAAGCTCACCTTCGGCTGAAGAATACCCAGATATCTTGCGGCATTTTTACCTGTATCTATCGGTAAATAACCAATGTAATCCACCTCATTTGGGGACTTTTTTTGAGTTGGAATAAATCCGGAGGGGCTATAAAAACTTACCGCTATCAAGTGATTAGGAAAGCTGTGCTTTAATCCGGAGATGACAGGTTTAGCCTGTTCAAATTCTCCCAGCGAGGCAACATGGAACCATATTAAGGGCCCAGAGTTAGCTTTTCTAAAACTTTCCAGATCTGTAAATAGATTTTTACGGCCTTTGTAAAAAAGTTGAATCTTTTCGGAAAACAATGAAATCAGAGGCAATGCAAAACTCAATAAATGCATTCCAAGATTATATACCCACTTCATCTTTCAAAATTAGGCTTTAATCCCAAAATTCCTTTGTTTCACGTTTTTGGAAAAGGAGTTTCTTCAGCTTTCTTCAAAAAAAGAGAGAGCGAAGGGTGAAATTCCACCAAAAATTAATTATTTTCAATGTTACTGTTAAGCCACCCACCAAATTCAGACTGTTATTTCAAATGATTAAAGTACTATTTGTTTGTCTTGGAAATATATGTAGATCGCCCCTGGCAGAGGCAATATTCAATCAAAAAATTAAAAATTCCGGTGTAGAGGTTCACTTTAAATCTGACAGCGCTGGCACTTCTGATTTTCATATAGGAGAGCTTCCTGACGAACGAACATTGAAATGCGCCGAACTGCATAAAATTCCCATCAAACATCGAGGAAGACAAGTAAATAGAACTGATTTCAGGGATTTTGATTACATCATTGCGATGGATGAGAGCAATCTCAAAAATTTGAATACCATGAAAAGTAAGTGTGGGTTTCCCGACAAGGAAATCCATCTGATGCGGGATTTTGTACCAGGAAATGAAGGCCTTTCTGTTCCTGACCCTTACTATGGAGGAGAAGAAGGTTTCTTGGAGATTTATAGAATACTGGATGAGGCAATAGACCACTTTTTGAATCAAGTAAAAGTCACCCATCAGCTTTATGCTTGATCTGAATGAGATCTATGAACAAGTACTTTTTGACAGTTTAGGACCCTTAGCCGAACTCAAGTCCGCTTCATTAATTGCAGCTGGCAGCCACAACCAAGGAATAAGGCTGGATAGTAATGAAGGCAGTTTTTTTCTCAAGCTCAATTTTGACCATGAGAAGGACATTCTTTACAAAGAAGCAGAGGGCTTGGACTTACTTAGAAAATCTACTTTTATCAAAATCCCAAATGTCTTAAGATGTGGAAGAGTAGGTGATTACAATTATTTATTGTCAGAATTTATCCCTTCCGGAAGATATCAACTCGACTATTGGGAAAACTTAGGATTGGGTCTAGCTCATTTACACTTGACCAATCAAAAAAAATATGGGTTGGAAAATGACAATTACATCGCCTCCCTTCATCAGAAAAATTTGACATCAGATTCTTGGTTGGATTTTTTCATAGAACAAAGACTGGAGCCATTGTTAGGGAAAGCTTATTTTGACCGCTTGATTCCGCTCGACTTCTTAAAAAGATTTCAAGAAATCTATCCCAAACTAGAATCTGTTTTTCCGGATGAAAAACCGGCGCTTCTTCATGGAGATCTGTGGTCTGGAAATGTAATCGCAACCAGTCAAGGAGAACCCTGCTTGATTGATCCTGCAGTATATTTTGGTCATCGGGAAATGGATATAGCATTTAGCCGACTTTTTGGAGGTTTTGACAACAGGTTTTATGAATCCTATGAATCGATTTTACCTTTAGAACCAGGTTTTGAATCCAGAATGGGCATATACAATTTGTATCCTTTATTGGTACATTTGAATCTATTTGGCGTCGCCTACTTACCTGGAATAGAAAAAATTGTAAACCGATTTCGTTGATGAGCTTTTTGATCCGCCCCTATCAAAGCCAAGATTGCAAAGCAATTTTGGAAATAATCAATGATAGTATCCTCAATACATTTTTTAATTATGATTACCATGTAAAAACGCACGAGGAAGTTTCCCGGAATTTCGATCAAAAACTAAATGACAATATCCCAATTCTAGTGGGTGAAATGAATGGGAAAGTAGTGGGCTATGCGACTTATGGGAAGTTTAGGGCCAAACCCGGATACGACAGAACTATAGAGCACAGTATCTATTTGGATCACTCCGCCCAAGGAAAAGGCTTAGGGACCGCTATGCTAAGACAATTGATTTATCTGGCTAAAGACCAAGGATATCATGTAATGATAGCTGGCATGGATTCTGAAAATCATGGAAGCTATCGATTTCATGAAAGATTGGGATTCAAAGAAGTTGCAAGACTTCCTGAAGTATCATTTAAGTTTGATAAGTGGCTGACCCTAGTTTTTATGCAGCTGAATCTGGAAAATTTAGCCTAAAAGAACTTTCTCGCCTGTTTTTACAGCTTCGAAAATCGCATCAATGATTACCATATCCTTTAAGCCTTCCCTTCCGTCAACAGGGATTTTGGGAGTGACACCATCAAAAATTATAGCAGCCATCTGATCCATCTGGGTCGTCTGATGAGTGACATGGGGCTCATTCAAAGGACCTTTATGGGTTTTTCCCTGAATCGGACCATAGCCTGTGGAAGGCTGCATTTCTGCAAAGCCTTGGGTCCCATTTAAGAAGAATTTATCCAAATTATTCATGCTGTAAGTAGAAAGGCATGAAGCAACTACCCCAGAAGGAAAGCCCATCTGAAATGTGATGGTTTCGTCAATCCCATCCTTGAACTTGACTGGGTCGGTCTTCACTTCCTGAGCAGTTACCCAAATCGGCTCCTCCCCTACCATATACCTCGCACCATTGATTGAATATATACCGATATCCATCATTGCGCCCCCTCCTGATAATTCTGGATTGAGCCTCCATTGAGTCGGATCCCCAATTTTAAATCCGCTCAATCCTTGGAAAAATTTGATATCTCCAAACTCTCCTTTTTCTCGCATTTCCACCGCCTTCAGCGTATTTGCTTCAAAATGCATTCGGTATCCGATCAATAATTTCACTCCAGCCTGATCACAAGCAGAAACCATTTCAGCTGCATCAGAAGCATTCACAGCCATAGGCTTTTCACAGATAACATGCTTGCCCGCCTTAGCTACTCGGATAACCTGTCCTTTGTGTAAGGCATTTGGTGTGATCACATAAACGGCATCTATATCCGGGTTATCCTTAATGGCATCGAAGTTTTCATAGTTATAGCAGTTTTTGGCAGGAATTCCATATTTAGATTGCCACATGGCAATTTTGGACGGAGTCCCGCTGATCACACCTACCAGTTTTGCCCGCTTACAATCCTGCATCGCTTCTGCGACTCTGGTACCATAACTTCCCAATCCCATAATGGCAACCCTCAAAATTTTATCCTGATCGAATATTTCGGAAATAGGGCTAGAAAAAACAGAAATTGCTGGAGTAGAAAGCACAATAGCCGTTGCACCTGCCTTTTGGAGAAAAGATCTTCTTGAGTTCATGGATTAATAGGTTGATTTATTGAAAAATACGGATAAAAAATGATTTCTCTTCTCATTGGTAAGTTTAAGATTGCGAAATCCATATTATCAGCATGATCCATAAAATCCACCTTTCGGAATTACTCTTTTCTTCTGACAAACTGGACTGTGTTTCTCGTACTTTGCTCCAACAAGATTTCATATCCCGGATTGAGATCGCTGAAATCCTTTCTGTCGGGGTGCAGTACAGTCAAAAGCTCCAATCCTTCATTGTATCTAATGATGAATTTATTTTTTAAGGAATTAACAAGCTGCTCTAATTTGAAAAGTTGCTGATCTATAATAATCGAAACTGATATCGCCGAAGTCTGAAGAAAATTTACCCGAAGTTTGAGTACATTCAACTGCTCATAAATAGTATGTATTTGCTCCTCTTCAATGAAGGTAAAGTCCGTCACCCGAAACGTGACTAAAATTTGATTTTGCTTTAAAACGATGGTAGGAATTGGATTTTGTTTTCCTAGTTGAAAGATTTTTGTACCGGCAGCTTCTGGTTTCAAAAAAGATTTTACAAATAAGGGGATACCAGAATTAGCCAGGGGTTTGATGGTTTTGGGATGAATCACCGAAGCCCCATAAAAGGTCATTTGAGCAGCCTGCTGGTAATCAAGTTCATCAAAAAGCTGCGTGTCCTCAAACAGCTTAGGGTCTGCATTTAATACTCCTGGTACGTCCTTCCAAATAGTCACAGAGCCGGCATCTAAACTTGTAGCAAGTATGGCTGCGGTAAAGTCAGACCCCTCTCTTCCTAAAGTCGTGGTTCGACCTTCAGTGTCAGCTCCGATAAAACCTTGGGTAACGACTGGAAACTGATCTAAAATCGACTTCAGATTTTTTTGGCAATTCTGCCTGGTCTTTTCCCAGTTGATTTTCGCAAATCTAAAATCACTATTGGTGGAAATAAATTCTCTGGCATCTTGCCAAACTGAGACCAAGCCAATTTCACAGAGATATTCCATTACGATTCTACTGGAAATTAACTCCCCAAATGCCACTACCCGGTCATAATATTCATCGTAATTATCTTTGGTTATAGGATTCACTAACAATTTTTCCAATTGCAAAAAGTAATTATCCAACTTAGGAAATATCGTGTGATCTGCGGGGAACAAATCTTTACATATCTCTAAATGATAATTTTTTAAAATTGTACTATTTGAAGAAATATCTTCTTCTTTCATTCTCAGTTCCAGTAATTTCTCCAATGCGTTAGTGGTCTTACCCATGGCAGAAACTACGATTACCATATTTTTTCGCAATCGATTACGCAAAATTTCAGCTAAGTTTTTGACTGCTGAGGCATCTTTTACAGAAGCTCCTCCAAATTTGAAAATTTGTGTTTTGGTCATAAAATATTATTCCTAATTTCGAGAGTATATAAACCCAAATATTGTACTTTTCTAATCCATGAAAATTCTTCCTTATCAGCCAGACCAAAGCGGGATGGCTTATTCTGTCGGAACAACTCTGGACCGATTTATCAAATCTAAGCAAAGTGATTTCCCTTTTGCTTCCGGTGAACTTTCCCAACTACTTCGAGACATCGCTTTAGCTGCCAAGATAGTCAATAGAGAGACGAATCGCGCAGGCCTTGCCAATATCGGAGGTGCATTTGGTCAAACCAATGTACAAGGTGAAGAGCAACAGAAGTTGGACGTAATAGCCAATATACGTTTTATGAGAGCTCTCAGTAAAGGCGGGGAAGTTTGCGCAATTGTATCTGAAGAAGAAGATTCAGTCATAGATTTACAAAACGGTTCGGGAAAATATGTAGTCGCGATAGACCCTCTTGATGGCAGTTCCAACATTGATGTAAATATCAGCATAGGAACCATTTTTTCAATTTACAGAAGAAAAACACCTGTGGGAAGCCCTATACAAGAAGAAGATATCATGCAGCCCGGAAAAGAGCAAGTTGCTGCTGGGTATGTGCTTTATGGCTCCTCCACCATGTTGGTCTATACCACAGGGTTTGGTGTAAATGGGTTTACCTACGAAAATTCCCTCGGAGAATTTTTCCTTTCTCACCCAGCTATACAAGCGCCTAAAGATGGAAAAATCTATTCCATTAATGAAGGTTCAGAATTAGAATGGACCCCAGGTGTAAAAAACTACGTTGACCATTGCAAAAAGTCTCAATATTCTGCGAGATATATCGGTTCATTGGTCGCTGACTTTCATAGAAATTTATTGAAAGGGGGAATTTATGCCTATCCTTCAACCAAAAAAAATCCCAATGGAAAATTAAGGCTGCTATATGAGGCTAATGCTTTGGCATTTATTGCCGAACAAGCAGGGGCAAAAGCAACGAATGGAACACAGCGAATTTTAGATATTCAGCCTGAGACACTTCACCAGAGAACTCCCCTTTGGATAGGGTCTGAGAAAATGGTGGATGAAGCTATGGGATTTTTAAGTAAGAAAAGGGAAGCTGTAAATCTTTAGAACTAATGGCTGGTTTTTGAGGTTTAGTAAATTGGATGTTTTTATCTTCACACTCCAAATTCTTAACATATGAAACTAAACAAAACCTTTTTGGGACTAGCACTAGCTGCCAGTTCTCTATCCATTTATGCATGTGATTCGAAAGATGATCTTGACATAGCCAGTGATGAGCCAATTGATGAAACTTTTGCGGTTCAGACTGAGAAAATGTTGATCAATGTAGACACGCTTTATTCTGATTTGGAAAGTCCTTGGGGAATGACCTGGCTACCTGATGGAAAAATGCTTTTGACTGAGCGAAAAGGAGAAATTCTGATTTTTGAAAACGACAAATTCACCGGTCAAAAAGTTCAGGGGCTACCCAAGGTACATGAGGTAAATCAAGCTGGGCTACTGGATGTTCAAGCTCATCCAAATTATGCTCAAAATGGATGGATTTACATTTCTTATGCCAAACCAAAAGGAGGAAATAAAGGTGCTACAACCATCATGCGATTCAAGCTGGAGGGTAATCAAGCAGTTCAACAGGAAGAATTGATTGAAACTACTCCAGAGTGGGAAGGCGGAAGACATTATGGATCCAGAATTGTTTTTGATAAAGACAATTATTTGTTTTTCTCCAACGGAGATCGAGGAGACACTCCTTCCAATGCGCAGGATTTGACCAATTCTCATGGTAAAATTCACAGAATCCATGATGATGGCAGAATCCCTTCTGACAACCCATTTGTGAATGAGCCGAATGCTATCAAATCCATTTGGACCTACGGAAATAGAAACCCACAAGGCTTGGTTTATGATAAAGCTAATGACAGAGTTTGGGAGGCTGAACACGGACCAATGGGTGGCGATGAGCTTAACCTGATCGAAAAAGGCAAAAATTACGGCTGGCCAGTAATCACCTACGGCCAAAATTATGACGGAACTCCAATCACAGATATCACAGAAAAAGAAGGAATGGAGCAACCAGTAACCTACTATGTTCCTTCTATTGCCACATGCGGGATGACTATTGTTACTTCCGATAAATATCCAGCTTGGAAAGGAGATATTTTAATTGGAGCATTAGCTAAAATGCACATCAATAGAGTAGATATGGAAGGCACTAAAGCCCTATCGCAGGAAGTGATGCTCCAAGATATCGGTAGAGTAAGACAGGTTTCCGAAAGCCCTGATGGCTATTTGTATGCCATCACAGAAGGCACTGGACTCCTAGTCAAATTGATCCCGATCCGATAACAGAAAAAGCTCTCAAATACTGAGAGCTTTTTTCTTTTCTATTAATTACTTAGACAAAATCAACATCCACATTGAATGGGTACTTCATCAAAAACTGGAGCGCCTCCTCAATTTCCAAATCTTCAAAAAGTACGCGGTACAAGTTTTCTGTAATCGGAGCGCGTAAATCCGCTGCTTCCAAAAACCCTTTGATGATTTTTACTGTATTGACACCTTCGGCCACTTCTTCCATACTGGCTTGAATCTCTGTCAAACTCTCGCCTTTGGCCAATCTATATCCTACCGTAAAGTTTCTGGAATCCACGGAATTACAAGTCGCTACCAAGTCTCCTATTCCTGCAAGTCCAATGACGGATTTTAAACTTCCTCCTAAAGCATTACTTAAATGAGCCATTTCCACCATGCCTCGGGAAATCAAAAGCCCTCGGGCATTTTCTCCCAAACCAAGCCCAGCCAAAGCCCCTGAAGCGATCGCAATGATATTTTTCAATACTCCGCTAAGCTCCACCCCAATGATATCCGAATTACCATAAACCTGAAATTTATCAGACCTTAAAAGTCGCTGGCCTTCCATGATTACCTCATTGTACTTGCTGGCAATTACGGTAGCAGCCGGCTGACCTTTGCTAAGCTCTTTAGCCAAATTAGGGCCTGCTAGGCATCCCACCCTGACAGCAACTGTCTCCTGTTGGATTACTTCACTCATGGTCAATATCTGGCTTCTTTTGATTTTTTTGACAGTGTCTAAAGTTTGACCTTCTGGGAGATTCAAACAAAGTCCTTTGGTACCATGAATCACCAAATGGTAAGGATGTAGAAATGGGGCAAACTTTCTTGCAACCTCCTGAAAACCAGAAGATGGAACCATAAAAAAAAGAATATTACACTCTTTACAAAGAGTTTCTGGGTCAAAAGTCCCCTGAATGCTGGCATGCAAGGCCTTACCTTGGGCACTGCTTTGGGTATTGATTTCGTCAACTACTTCTGGCTTTCTGGCATAGACCATTACCTCGCTTTTTTCAGCAAGCATATTGGCTATGGCCGTACCAAAGCTACCTACTCCTACTACGCCTATGGTACTAGATTTAGAAGAGTTTTTCAAGGCCATATCCATGTAGTCTGTTGTGATAAAAATATAATAAACTCATATCCTCAGTGACTATGTCTCCCTGACGATTTTTAATCAAAGGTCTTTTTGCATGATACATTCCCACATTATCCAATCCATGAGAAATAATCTCATCCATAGATCTTTTCATGTGCGGAGCAATATTAATCTGCCCATCTTCCTTTAGTGATAGAATTCTTTCATAAACCATTTCGCAGGCTTCTCTAAACTCCTGATAGGGCAAAAATATTTCTTCCTCAGGCAAGCGTATCAAATCGAAAAGGTCCAATTTATTATTTCGCAGTTTGATCAGCTCGAAGGCAGTAAAGGCCACTAAATGTGAACTGAATACCCGGTTGATTTTATGAAATTCCTCAACTATGCGCTTTCCAAGCATATTGGTATACTCTTCCTCCCGCTGCTGATCTACAGTAATCTGGTTGTTGGAAATAAAATAATCTCGAGGGTCAATTTTTCGTCCGTATTTATCAAGACTATCTCCATTTTCATCCACATAATTCCCCAACACATCCATGGCTTTCCCTACAGAAACTGAAATATCAGAACCTTTGGTAAAGAATTTTACTAAGAACTTGGAGATCTTGTAGGAATTAGAAAACTCGTCATTCTCTTTGTAATAGCGTTCCTGTCCGGTGATGCTGAGATAGTCTTTGATCAAACTTGGTGCTTCCAGTACAAAATGATAATTGATAGTCACTGGCACAATGAAGATTTTACCGGAAATATCATTTATATCATTCTGATAATTAGTTCTTTGCGCTTCGATGGCAGTACTTAACAGTCCTAATTTCAACTTGGACTCAATCATGCCGCTTCGGCTCCGGGTTCCTCCCGGAAAAAATAAAGAGTGGCATCCAAACTGTATCGCTTCTTTGGAATAAGTCTTTAAGGTTTCCAGATACATAAGATTCTTTTTCCTCCTATCCACCTTATAGGCACCCAAGGCATTCATGAAATAGGCAAAAATCGAGATATTAAACAGGTTAAGACCTGCTCCATAAATAAAAGGAGGCAAGCCCAAAACAGAAATAATCCAACCAATCAAAATACTATCCAAGTTTGAAAAGTGAGTTGGAACCATGACTATAGTACCTTTGGTTGCCAAATCCCTCAATTGATCCGTTTCGCCTGTGATCTGGATTTTATCCTGAAGTGTATATTGGTTACTGAATATGGATTTAAACCCTTTTACTCTGGCAGCATTCAGTAATCTGGAAAAGCCATAAGTGACTACGCTTCTGGTAAATTTATAATGTTGATGATTGAAATTACTGGCAATTTCCTCAGAATAACGATTGGTGATTCTTTCAAGAATCTCCTTGTAGGCCTCCAGCCTCTTACTTCTATTCAGCTTGGTCTCTGAATTGATCTGCAATAATGCAGCTTTGACTTTCCCCCAAAACTCACCCTCATCATCCGGGTCAACAACCCAGGGGTTTTGCTTAATTCTAAGCTTTTCCCTGTATAAGGTTGTCTCCAGTTCCTCTTTGAGAATATCAGGGTTTTTGCCCGTCAGAGTAAGAATTTTATCCTGCGCACTGGCTGAAACTCTGGAAACAAATTCCTTTCTCTCCCTAGCCAATTTTACGACAGGCCATTCATCCTTGCTGGGCAAAATTGGCTCGTACCGATGTTTGATATATTTCTCCTCCAAAATGGAAAATGGGTTTTATAAAAGTGAATGCCAAAGATAAGGAAAATGAACTTGTAGCGGGAATCTTAAGCCTTAGGAACAGATGGCTCTGATTTCGACTTCAGGAATAAAGCCACTACCAGGGTGGTAATCAATCCCATGACTATTGCTCCAATCAGGGATTGAACCATATAGCTTTTTAAATTGAAATAGGCTTCGGCGTCAGCTAATGTCATTTTTCCACTGGTCACTGCATGTTCGATTACATTGCTAAAATATTCGGGAGTGATATAGGTACTGATCACATATTGAGCTATGGGACTGAGTAAAGCAATAATTAGGGTCATGATCAGACCTGTGACCACCCCCTGTTTGTAGCTCATTCGCCCAAAATATGTATTTCTCTTTTTATCCAATAAGGCAAAAACATAAACCAAAATCGCAGGGATAGCAAAGAAGTTCGTGTAGGTAGCGTGATCAGCTATTTTTTCATCATGCCAGCCCATGGATTTTTCAAATAACATCCACAATAGCATAGTCAGAATGAAAATAAATGCCCATTTGAGCTCTATCTTAATATTTTTCATAGTGATTTGGGTTAGGTGATGGGGCGATATTTATACAAATTACAAAAATTCAGAAACGTTTATACTTTTCTGTTGTTTCTCAGGTATCAAATAGAATCCCTTGTCTAGGAACTAAAGGGTATTATTTTTACGCCAGCAAATCCCAATGAAACCAGATCTCAAACAAATACAGGTGCCGATCGAGTCGGAAATGGTTGTTTTCGAACAAAAATTCCGTGACTTCATGAAAAGCAAGGTGAAGTTGCTCGATCATATCACCAATTATATCGTAAAGCGGAAGGGCAAACAAATGCGGCCCATGTTTGTGTTTTTGACGGCTGGAGTCTGTGGAGAAATCAATGATTCCACCCACAGAGGGGCTGCTTTGATTGAGTTGCTTCACACGGCAACACTTGTTCATGATGATGTCGTGGATGACGCAAATTATCGCAGGGGCTTTTTTTCGGTCAATGCATTATGGAAAAATAAAATCGCTGTCCTTGTTGGGGATTATTTGCTTTCCCGAGGATTGCTTCTTTCAGTGGATAACGGGGATTTTCATTTGCTCCAGATTGTTTCCAATGCAGTCAAAGAAATGTCGGAAGGCGAACTGCTTCAGAGCTATAAAGCCAGAAAACTGGATGTAGACGAGGAAGTATATTATGAAATTATCCGTCAAAAAACAGCCAGTCTAATTGCTTCATGCTGTGCTGTTGGTGCAGCAAGTGTCAATGGAGACCTAGAAATGGTCAGCAAAATGCGTGAATTCGGAGAAAAGGTGGGCATGGCCTTTCAAATCAAAGATGATCTTTTTGATTACGGAGAAGAAGAAATCGGGAAACCTGTAGGGATTGATATCAAAGAGAAAAAGATGACTTTGCCTTTGATATTTGCTTTGAGTAAGGCGGATTGGTTAGAAAAAAAGAAAATCATCCACCTCATCCGAAATAAATCCAACGATAAAAAAGCTGTAAATCAGGTTATTGATTTTGTAAAAAAGAGTGGAGGTTTAGAGTATGCCAAGGAAAAAATGAATGGATTTTATCAGGAAGCTCTGGGCATTTTGGAAGGATTCCCAGAATCTGAATACCGAGCCTCACTTTCAGCTTTAGTCAGCTATACAATAGAAAGAAAAAAATAAGACCTCTTCGAAGGTCTTATTTTTTTTCTAAAACACTTTTTGACTCAGCTTATCTTATCAAAGTTCGCTTTCAAGTCAGGCTTATGACTATTCATAAGAATTGATCGTTTGAATTTTTCCATCAGGTAAATGGACCAATTCTGCCATTTTGATATTTCTCAAGGGTGTTTTACCTGAAAGCTCTGTATCATGATAAAATAAATACCATTTCCCCTCGAAATTGACAATAGAGTGATGATTAGTCCAACCTTCTACGGGTTCCAAGACATTTCCCTGGTAAGTAAATGGACCATAGGGACTATCTCCAATGGCGTAGGCTATAAAATGTGTATCACCCGTTGAATAGGATAGATAGTATCTCCCATCATGTTTATGCATCCAGGCAGCCTCAAAGAACCTTCGAGCATTATCTCCTGCTTTAATTGCTTCACCATTTTCATCCAGGATCAAAATCTCCTTCGGCTTCTCTGCCAAACCGGTCATTGCATCATCCAATTTGGCAATGTATGGCATCAAAGCTTTTTGATCTGGCCCCGGTAGCCCATCCATTGGACCCTTTCTTCCCTCAACGAGTTTTTGATCTTCATACCATTGAAGTTGTCCTCCCCAGATTCCTCCCCAAATCAAAAAATACTCCTCCTGATCCTGAAAAACAGCAGGATCCATACTGAAAGTACCTTTGATTGGTTCTGCCTCTGGTTTAAATGGACCTTCTGGGCGATCTGAAACGGCGACCCCAATTTTAAATATCCCCTGTTTATCTTTTGCTGGGAAATAGAGATAGTATTTTCCATTTTTTTCGGCAGCGTCCAGAGCCCATAACTGTCTACTTGCCCAAGGAATATCTTCCAATTTCAAAGCCACTCCATGGTCAGTGACAGGCCCATTAACCTTCTCCATAGAGAAAACATGGTAATCTTTCATGTCAAAATGAGAGCCCATATCATCTTCTTCCACATCCGTTTCTATATCATGGGAAGGGTAAACAAATAGCTTTCCTTCGAAAACATGAGCTGATGGATCGGCTGTGTAGATATGCTGGACTAAGGGTGAATGGGCGAATATAGGTTCGGGTTCTGACTCAACCTCAGTTTCAGTAGTTTTTTTCGGCTGAGAACAAGCTGCTAAAAGCAGGAATAAGCTTAAGAATTGGTTTGAAAATTTCATGGTTAAATTAGGTTTGAATGGGTTTGATTTTGAAAATAAGAAAAGGCATTAGAAAAACCTACGGGAAAACATTATCAAATTTTCTTAAAAGAATTTACATTTGATAGTATCAAATGATACTATAAATGAAGCCTCCTTACGATATCAATCCTAAGATTTTGAAATGGATAAGCTCCATTTCGGAGAAAATTGGTGAGGCAAATGCGCTTTTTCTAAGCAAACCTTCTCCCCAACTCCGGAAGCAAAACCAAATCAAGACCATTCACTCATCGCTTCAAATAGAAGGAAATACCTTAAGTGAGGATCAGATTACGGCAATTTTAGAAGACAAACGGGTGATTGGGCCGCAAAAAGATATTTTGGAAGTGCTCAACGCAGTTTCCATTTATGAAAAATTGGATTCACTGAAATCAATTTCAGAAAAATCCTTCCTTTCTGCACACGCAACTTTGATGAACGGATTGATCGAACATCCCGGAAAATATAGAACTCGAGGAGCGGGAGTGGTCAAGGGTTCGCAAGTGACACATCTGGCACCACCTGCTGAAAATGTACCTGGACTAATGAAAGATCTTTTTCATTACCTGAAGAAGGACCAAGAACTTGTCTTAATAAAAAGCTGTGTATTTCACTACGAAATGGAGTTCATTCATCCTTTTTTGGATGGAAATGGAAGAATGGGTAGGCTTTGGCAGACGATAATTCTAAAGGAAAAGTATCCTGTCTTCGAATCTTTGCCTTTTGAAACATTGATTAACAGAACTCAATCGGAGTATTACGAGGCTCTCGCGCTGAGTGACAAAATGGGAAAGTCGACCGTATTCATCGAGTACATGCTCCGAATTCTCGATGCTGCACTCGAAGACCTGCTTCGAGTCAAAGGAAAAACCATCAATCCGGAGGATCGAATGACCTACTTTCTATCTTTGGGAAAAAGCCAATTCACTCGAAAAGACTACATGGAAGTGTTTAAGACCATTTCCACAGCCACAGCAAGTCGAGATTTGAAGAAAGCGGTGGAAAACAAAATCCTCTCAACTGAAGGAAAAGGAAATCAGGTTAAATACACTATAAATCCCATTTATTACTAGAATTTGCGCATCCTTACATGCTTAGTTTTATTTTGATTTTCATCCCGATTGTTTCTTTCATAACCATAAACATTACATTTTGGTGGTTGGACATCTCACTAAAAAACAGAGGATGCAAAAATGAAAACTCAAGTCCTTGGTTCGCCTATGCTAAAGACTTCTCAAAACTTCTAGATTTAACTTATCAGAAGGAAAATTCAAAACGCAAACAATATCAAATTGCTCTTGGGATACTAATCAGCTCTTTGGTAATCATTTTTGGATGTGGCATTATAGCTCTCTTACAATTTTCGTGTGAAATTTAAAAAAGCAACACTAGGTAAACTACCCCAAACATCGATTTCAAGAAGTACCAGGCAATCTCCAAACCGGATAGTGTTTTGATATGGCGAACTTCAAAATTTCAAAGTCGGAAAATCAAAAAATAGGCTAGCATAAAACCTCCTAAATTAGCCTATCTAAAAACCCTTTAAATTCTTCAAAGCTTTTACCCATCGAGAGCACTTTCTTTTCTCCTTCCAGAAAAGCTGCCAATCGATCCGGCAAAACCAATTTTTCATTCAATGCGTCTTCCACCACGTCTCTGAATTTTCCTGGATGGGCTGTTTCTAAAAACACACCAACATACCCTGGGTTTTCAGCCATGAAATCTTTCAAGCCTAAATATCCCACTGCTCCGTGTGGATCAAGAGTGTAGCCTTTGGGCTTGACATCCTGTATTGCTTCGATGGTCTGAGCATCGGTGTAGAAAAAACCTTTGATATTTTTCCGAAACAGCTCCTCATTTCCATCATAAAGCGCCTGAAGTCGAGGAAAATTACTAGGATTCCCCACATCCATAGAATTGGAAACTGTAGGTACAGATGCTTTGGCTTCAAAAGGTAACCCCTTTAAATAATCAGGGACTATTTTGTTGAGATTGGTTGCAGCGACAAAATGGTCTATAGGCAATCCCATTTTCCAAGCCAAAACTCCAGCCGCCAAATTACCAAAATTACCACTTGGCACTGAGAAAACGATCTTTTTCCCATCTTTAGGCAGTCTTGAATAGGCATAGAAGTAATACAGGCACTGAGGGATCCATCGGGCAATATTGATAGAATTAGCTGAAGTCAGGAGCAAGCTTTTATTCAATTCCGGATCCAAGAAAGCCTGCTTGACCAAAGTCTGACAATCATCAAAAACTCCTTCCACTTCTATCGCAGTAATATTCTGTCCGAGAGTGGTAAACTGTTTTTCCTGAAGCTTACTGACTTTCCCTTTTGGAAAAAGAACAATAACTTCGACTCCTTCTACTCCCAAAAAACCATTGGCCACAGCACTTCCCGTATCTCCTGAGGTCGCTACCAAAACATAGACTTTTTGATCAGTTTTGGCAGTAAGCATGCTCATTAATTTGGAGCAAAAGCGTGCTCCAAAATCTTTAAACGCCAATGTAGGTCCGTGAAATAACTCCAAACTGTAAACCCCTTCCTCCACTTCAACTATTGGAGCATCAAAAACAAGAGTATGATCCACCAAGGCTCGGATTTGCTCATTTGTCAAGTCTTCCGAAAACAAGGCCTCAATCACCTTATAGCCAATTTCCTGAAAACTCTTGGATGAAAAACTTTCTATCAGTTGCTGAGGTAAGAAAGGAATCCGCTCGGGCAAGTACAAGCCCTGATCTGGAGCCAATCCTTTGATCACAGCTTCTGCTAAACTGACTTGGTGTTTTGGGTTATTGGTGCTGTAATATTTCATCAATTATTCTGTTAAAATATAACCACCATCTGTATTGATGGCAGAAAAATACACATCCACGCCCAATCCTATACTTTGATAAACCTCCTCCGCGGCCTTGGCAATTTGGACAGCTTTTTCCTTTCCTTTGGATAAACAAAACAGTGTTGGACCACTGCCCGATATTCCCATTCCCAAGGCCCCGGCACCTTTTACTGCCTCTCTTACTTCATAAAAGCCAGGAATCAATACCGCTCTGTAAGGCTCCGCAATGACATCTCTCAATGATCTTGAAATCAATTCATAATCTTCTTCATATAGCCCGGCAATCAATCCAGCCACATTTCCTGATTGAATGGTAGCGTGTTTCAAGGGAATGGCTTCTCTCAAAACTGATCTGGAATCAGCTGTTTTCAATTCAAAATGTGGGTGCAATAAGGTACAATACAGATCCTGAGGAACATTCAGCTTAATCACATCCAAAGGATGATAGTCTCTGATCAGTACAAAACCTCCCAACAAGCTCGGGGCTACATTGTCTGCATGGCCGGCTCCGCAGGCAATTTTTTCAGCAGCTATTGCAAAAGGAAGAAGGTCTTTTTTCTCATAAGGACTGCCCAAAAATTCATTTGCCGCAACCAAAGCAGCAACAGCACTTGCTGCACTCGACCCCATGCCCGATCCAAGCGGCAATCCTTTTTCCAATTGGATAGAGATCCCAGGGTTAACACCCAAGTCCTCAACCATAGCTTGAATAGCTACCGCACAGGTATTCTTAGCAGCGTCCAAAGGCAGTTTTCCATCGTCTCCTGAGATTGAACTTACTTCCAGGCCGGGATTTTCCTTTTCATTCAACTGCACAATATCCCCCATGCCCTCAATGGCAAATCCTAAAATATCAAAGCCGCAGGATACATTGGCGACAGTAGCAGGAGCAAAGGCTTTTACGGTTTTCATTACTCGCGGGTGTAGTTACCAATCCTAATCACGTCAGCGAAAACTCCGGCAGCCGTCACATCAGCTCCTGCACCTGGACCCCGAATGATCATCGGTCTATCCAGATACCTTTCAGTAGTCAAAAGGATCATATTGTCACTTCCACTCAAACTGCTGAATGGATGTGCATTTGGAAGGGAATTCAGACCAACCTTTGCTTTTCCATTCTCCAGAGTTGCCATAAAGCGAAGCTTTTCTCCTTTTGATTCTGCTTCCTTGAGTAGTTTCTCAAACTCCGAATCGTGTGCTTGAAGCTTCTGGAAAAACTCCTCCACCGTAGCAGCTTCTCTGCAATCTTCCGGAACCATACTCTGAATAGTGATGTCTTCAAATTCTAAAGTTTGTTCGGCCTCTCTTCCCAAAATCAGAATTTTTCGAGCCACATCCATTCCGCTTAAATCGTCTCTTGGATCAGGTTCGGTGTAGCCTTTGTCTTTGGCAATTCTGACTACCTGAGAAAAAGGATCTCCTTTTTCCAGTTCGGAGAAAATAAAATTCATAGACCCACTTAATACGGCTTCAATTCGAATTACTTTATCACCGGAAAGCATCAGATCCTGAAGGGTGTTGATCACAGGCAATCCTGCTGCAACATTGGTTTCATAGAGAAATTTCACTCCTCTCTTTTTCGCCAGTTTTTTAAGCTCTTTATATTGCTCCATTGAGCTGGAGTTCGCTTTTTTATTAGGGGTTACGATTGCCACCTTTGCACCTAAAACTCGTGCATAGGCATCTGCTACGCTTTGACTCGCTGTGCAATCCACAAAAACTGAGTTGGAGAAGTTCATTTCTTCCATAGTCCGGATAAACTCCTCCAAGTCCATCTTCTGATCTTGATCACTCAACTCATGTGGATTTTTTAAATCAAATCCATCTTCATGGAAAGCCATGTAGCGACTATTGGCCATTCCGTGAATTTGAATATCCAGCTCATTATCACCTTTCAGTTTCTCCTGTTGAGTTGCAATCATTTTGATCAATGCCTTGCCTATCAAGCCCACTCCAACCAAGAAAACGTGAAGCACCTTATTTTCAGAAAGGAAGAAGGCTTCGTGTAAGGCATTGAGAGCTTTTTGTAAGTCGGCCTGAGGTATGACCGCAGAGATATTCAACTCCGAGCTACCCTGGGCTATAGCAGCCACGTTGATATTGTTTCTTCCCAATGCTCGGAACATCCTTCCGGAAGCACCTGGATTTTGCTTCATATTTTCTCCTACTACCGCAACAGTGGAGAAACCATGCATAAGCGTAACCTCATCCATCTCACCGGATTTGATTTCATAATAGAACTCCCGCTCCACCACTTCTTTCGCCAAGTATGCCTCGGCTGTTTTGATAGCCAAACAGATACTATGTTCGGAAGATGCCTGAGAAATTAAGACAATATTCACTTTAGCCTCTGCAAGAGCCTTAAATACCCTACTTCCCGTAATCCCATCTAATAGAGAGGCTCCCTGCACATTGACAATGGAAATGGAGGACATGGATGAAATCCCTTTGATCAATCCACCTTGAGTCACCTCCCCATTGATTAGCGTGCCTTTGTTGGAAGGTTCGAAGGTATTCTTGATATAGATTGGAATATTCTTCTTCATCGCCGGCTGCATAGTCGCCGGAAAAATCACTTTTGCTCCGAAGTGAGAAAGCTCCATCGCCTCATTGTAGCTCAGCTGAGGAATACTAAATGCGGTATAAACCAGCTTGGGATCTGAAGTCAAGACCCCCGATACATCAGTCCAGATTTCTAAGTCCTCCGCATCTAAGGCAGCCGCAAAAATAGCCGCTGTATAGTCCGAACCTGATCTTCCTAACGTGGTAGTCTCCCCTTTTGCAGTAGAAGCAATAAATCCTGTAATGATTTTGATTCCATCATGCTTTAGAAAATATTCTTTGATCAGGTGATTGGTCACTTCAAAATCCACTCTGGCCTGACCGAATCTGTCATTGGTTCGAATTACCTCCCTTGCATCCAAAAATTGGGTTTTAATGCCTTTGGCAGCTAAAGCCTCGGCCAAAATAAAAGTAGAAAGACGCTCCCCGAAACTTGCAACATAATCCAAAGTCCGATCAGAATTTTCCTTTATCAGGTAAATTCCATGGAATAAATCTTCCAATTCATTGAAACGGACCTTCACATAGGTCATGACAGTAGACTGGTTTTGTACTGCTATTAGCTGCCTTACCATATCCAGATGCTTTTCCTCCATAGTCTGGAGTAGATCTCTGTAAACCTGATCACCTTCTCTAGCTAGGCGGGCAATCGTCAACAAACTTTCTGTCACACCGCCAAAAGCAGAAAAAACAACAGCTACATCTTGTTGCTTATTTTTCTCCTGAATAATTGAAAAAACTTTCCGAATCGTTTCTGGAGTTGCTACAGAGGAACCTCCAAACTTGATGATTTTCATAAGTAAATAGAATGATTTTGAATGAATAAAATGCCTTAATAGGCTCAGGGGCGAGTACTTTGAGATTAAACGGGATTACCCCGTAATCGTGGTCATTCCTGTAAAAAAAGTAGAAATAGAAGTCATGCCGGACATTGACATAATGCCCTTACAAGTGTGAAAAATATTTCTTGCTGCAAAAACCATGACTTAGAAATTGACTTTACAATCTTAGGCAGTAATTTCTTTTATGCCAAATAATACGCTATTAATTTTCAATTATTTAATCAAAAGGGAGTGAAAAATATAAATTTGATAATTTTAAATATTTTCTAATTCAGTCTTTTAGATTGAATAACGCCTGATATTCAAAATAAAATTTTCTCAATACTGTCTATTTTAGGATTTAAAAAAAGCTTATACGCAAAATTAGTTTAGTATTATTTTGGAAAAATATTTCTATCCAAAAAAAGTCCTCAGGTTTATTCGATAATCATGAAAAATAAAAAGCCTGATATCCGGGGGAATCAGGCTGATGCAATAGTATACTTAATTCTCAGCAAAGCTTATTGAACATCTAAAATGGCTTGTGGCTTTCCTCTGAAAAGGACATTCTCTCCTTTCTTTTTCCCAATTAGCACTTGTCCTAAAGGGGAATTTCTGCTCAGTAGAAAATATTTCTTGCCTTCTACTTCCAATTGGCCGATTGAAGCCGAAATCAGGAAAAAGTCTGTTCCCAACTGAATTAAAGACCCTTCCCGTACTGCCTCCGAATTGGATTTGATAGACTGAACCCTATAAATCTCATCCAAGTCCTCCTGAAGCTTTTCAATGGTGCCTTCGATGGTTTTTAAGTCCTGGGTCATCATCTCTCTTCCAGTCTCAAACTTATCACCTGCACTACTTTTCGTATCTTCTAAAATACCTTCAGAAACAGCCTTTCTTTCCTGCTGAAGTAGGCTAATTTTTTCTTTCAGCTGTCTGATAGCAGCCTGAAAAATCTTTTCTTTTAATTCCTGCATAAAATCAACATCCCTCTTTACGACGGGTATCAATGATGTAAACTATTTTCCAACCTTCGGACATTTTGACCAACTGAAAAGAATTGACTCCGCAGTGGCTAAAATTTCCATTGACGTAAAACTCATAGGGCGTCCATGCAGCCGCCATGTTTCCGTCTATTTTAATTTGATAATCTAGGATTCGTTCATCCAATTCTGTCTCAACCGGTGTACTAGCTATCCTTTTCCCAAAGTCCTCCACAGAATTACTTCCAACTCTTGTACCTGATGGGTCAGCTATCACGGTTTGCATCATTGCATCTGAGCTGAAAGATTTCATAACCATTTCAGCATCTTTTGCTCTCATACCGTCAAAAAGCGACACTATTACTTCTTTGACGGCTTGCTCTTCAGATTGAGCTAAAGTCGGAAATAAAACACCAAAACTTAAGGCTAAAAGACAAAGTATTTTTTTCATAAATCAAGCTTCTCCATAAAGTTTGAAAGTCATATTTCTCAAGGCCGGATTATTGACAGCATAATGCATCGCCTCTGCAATTTCTTTAGGACTTACCCATTTGCTAAAATCCGAATCGGGCATAGCCTCTCTGTTTGGCGGAGTGTCAATAATACTTGGAACGAAGACATGAGAACGAATATTGGTCTCTTTGGTTTCGGTTGCTAAAATTTCTGCCAAAGACACAATCAGCCTTTTACTCATAGCATAGGCGATCGTAGCAGAAGCGTCTTCTAATTGCAAAGCAGGGCGTGCACCCACAAACAAGAAAGTACCTTTTTGCTGCTTCTTCATAAAAGGAAGGAATCCTCTTACCAGATGATATGCGCTAAAAAAATTGAGAGAAAACATTTTTTCAAAATCAGACTGCTTGGCATCCTCAATAGATCCCATCGCAAACCCTCCAACTATCATGGCCAAGGCATCCAATTCATTGTATTGAAGCTGATATTCCTTGACAAACTCGGCCACAGACTCCTCATTTGTTACATCTACTTCGTAGCTATCATCCGCATCTTCCACTTCCTCGTCTTTCCCTGGTTGAAGTAATGCGATAACATGATATCCTTCTCTTTTAAACTTTTCTACAACAGCTGAACCTAAGTTTCCGGCAGCGCCGGTAATGATGATATTTCTACTCATATGCTAAAAACACGATTGATTATTGCTAAAATTAGGCTTTATTTTTCGATTAAGTTATGAATCACCTAAAAACTAGTATACGAACCAAGGAGAATAGAAAGCGCTGGAACTTCGCCATCAAACTGATTCTCTTGATTTTACTGGAATTTATTTATGAAGGGGAAACATATTTGAGACCTCTTTTGGATAACTATTCCCTCCTAAATCATGTAATCAGAGCATTGATATTTCTACTCAGTGCCAACCTGATTATTTCTTTAGGAAGGATCATTACATTAAGACTTTACCTCCAAAAAACTGCGGAAACCAAAGTCCTTCCCAACTTTGTGGTTGGGATAGGAAGGATCTCCGGGATACTCAATTCTCTTGCACTCCTCATTTCACTGATGCTAGCCTTTGGCATTCGGCCTTTGGAGTTTCTAACTTCCATCACCATTGTAGCGGCAGCGATTGCATTATTGACTAAAGACTACATCACCAGTATTGTCAATGGTTTGATCATCATGTTTTCTGAGCAACTGGAAATTGGAGACAAAATCACGATTGGGAAGAACACAGGGTTTATTAGAGATTTTACCTTGATGAATACTGTCCTTAAAAGTGAGACCGGGGAAATCATCATCATTCCCAATTCCATGATGCTTACTTCGGACGTAATCAATTATTCAAAAAATAACACTCATCAGGTAGTTTTTGATGCAGAAATGCCCTACTCCACAGATCTTCAGTTGATCAATTTGGAAGAAAAACTAGGCGAGGTTTTGAAGCAATTTTCTGATTATGTGATATTGGAAGGAGCTCAGTTGAATGTACTGGAAAGGAAGTCAGACAATGTATTGGTACGCTATCAGTTCCCTATCAAATCCGGTGAGAAATTGATTGAATCTCAAGTTAGAAAAACCATCAATCAGGCATTCCTAAATTGGAGTAATGAACACAGAAAAGCCTAATTATTTTGACCTTGTCTATCAGGTAGTCAAAGAGATACCCGAAGGCAGAGTTTGCTCTTATGGGGCCATTGCCAATTATTTGGGGCTTAAAAGCGGCGCCAGAATGGTAGGCTATGCCATGAATGCCGCTCACACTTTACCAGATGTACCTGTGCATCGTGTGGTTAACAGAAACGGCTTACTGACTGGCAAACATCATTTTCAAACTCCTACTAAAATGCAGGAGCTTTTGGAATCAGAAGGCGTTCAAGTTGAAAATGATCAGGTCCAAAACTTTGAAAACCTATTTTGGGACCCTGAAAAGGAATTAGGTTTTTGATCACTTTTTAATCCTTCCCAAATAGAGCCCCAAATACATCAGGAGTCCATTCAAGATCAAGGCTTCAAAGCCAAACTTGTATCCCCAAAGCCATTTTTCAGAATTATAGCTGATCACAAAGGTGATTAAAGGAGCCATTATTGCCATTAAGGGAACCCAACGGTCTTTTACTTTCAATTTTGTAAATAACCCGAAAGCATAGAGGCCCAATAATGGGCCATAGGTGTAGCCGGCTATGATAAAAACCGAGTTAATCACACTCTGATCATTGATCCAATGAAAGATCAGAATGGCAATAAACATCACGAAGGTAAATGCAATGTGGACTCGCTTTCTAATAGCTACTCTCCTTTCCTTAGGATACTTCCGTTCTATCTCTAAGAAGTCAATGCAAAATGAAGTTGTCAATGCAGTCAGTGTAGAATCGGCACTCGAATAAGCTGCAGCTGTGATTCCTAAAACGAAAATAATCCCCGCAAAAGCGGAAAAATGCTGAGTGGCCAAAAGGGGAAATAGCTCATCGGTTTTAGCCGGCAATTGAACACCCTTGGTTTCAGCATAGAGGTAAAGCATCACGCCTAGTGACAGAAACATCAAATTTACAATCACCAAAATGATGGTAAACCAAAACATGTTTTTCTGTGCATCGCCTATATTCCTACAGGTGAGGTTTTTTTGCATCATATCCTGATCCAAACCTGTCATGACGATGGTAATGAATGCTCCAGAGATAAATTGCTTGAAGAAATTGGTTCCTGCTTTCCAGTCCCAATTAAAAATCTCCGAGCGAGAATCTTGTGAAACAGCGGTGAAATATTCGGAAATACCGGAGAAGCTTAATTCATCTCCAACAAGCTTGATACAGACTACCACAGCCAATAACATGAAAAATGTCTGAAGCGTGTCCGTCCAAACTACCGTTTTGATCCCTCCTCTATGCGTGTAAAGCCAAATTAGACCAACAGTGATCAAGACTGAAACCCAAAAAGGAATACCTAATGAGTCAAATAAAATCAACTGTAGAACGGATGCAACCAAAAATACTCTGAGCGATGAACCTAAAGTTCTTGATAAAATAAAGAAAAAGGCACCCGTTTTGTATGACCAAAAGCCAAATCTATCTTCCAAATAGGAATAGATGGATACTAAGTTAAGTCGGTAGTAAAGAGGCAATAAAACCTTGGCAATGGTAAAATATCCCAGGGTATATCCTAAAACAACCTGGAAGTAATAGAAGTTAGAATTACCTACCTCACCGGGAACCGATATAAAGGTTACTCCGGATAAAGAGGCGCCAATCATACCGAAGGCGACCAAAAACCAAGGAGATTGACGGTCACCGGTAAAAAAAGTATCTGCTGTGATTTTTCTGGATGTAAACCAAGAAATCAGGAACAACATCAAGAAATAACAGGAAATGACAAGCAGAACAATTTGGGGATTCATAGCGCATCGTTGGTGAGTCGCCAAATTTGTCTAATATTCTTAATTTTGCAAAATGATTGAAATGAGTACACCTTTCCCACAGGTAGAAGAAGAAGACGTATTAGTAGAGGAATTACTGGATCTTGAGTCCCATGATCTGGTGGTATTCAATGATGATATCAACACCTTCGATCATGTAATCAATGTGTTGATTAGAGTTTGCAAACACACGAGAGAACAGGCCGAACAGTGCACCATAATTATCCATTATAAAGGTAAATGCGCTGTAAAAAAAGGAAGTCAAGAAGAGCTAAAACCCATGTGTGAAGCTATCTTAGATGAAGGTATTCAAGCCACAATAGTATAAACATCACCCTGTGAATTTTCCTTCCAAATTAATTGAAGATGCAGTAACCGAAATTTCCAGATTGCCTGGGATCGGAAAAAAAACTGCATTGCGCTTGGCTTTACATCTGTTGAAGCAAAGTGAAGCACATACTGAGGCCTTAGCTCTTGCATTATCGAGAATGAGGCAAGAAATCAAGTATTGCAAAATCTGTCACAACGTTGCTGATGAAGAGGAATGCAGTATTTGCAAAAGCCATAGAAGAGATGGCTCAATCATCTGCGTAGTTGAAGATATGAGGGATGTTCTTGCCATCGAAAACACGAATCAATATCAGGGAAAGTACCATGTACTAGGTGGCGTGATTTCTCCCATTCAGGGGATCGGTCCAGAGGATCTTAAGATTGAATCTCTAATCAATCGGATTGAAAAGGCTTCCGAATCCGAACCAGTAAAAGAGGTTATTCTAGCTTTAAGCGCAACCATGGAAGGGGATACTACGGCCTTTTATTTGGCAAAGCGCCTTAAAGAAAAAGGCGTTTCAGTTAGTACAATAGCCAGAGGAATACCAGTGGGAGGCGAATTGGAGTTTACAGATGAGGTCACTTTGGGCAGGAGTATTATGACAAGGATAAATTATAACACCGATTAATTTTTGTTTGGCTAATTGAATCCTCAGCTTATATTTGCAATCCGTTTGGGGGATTAGCTCAGCTGGCTAGAGCGCTACACTGGCAGTGTAGAGGTCATCGGTTCGACTCCGTTATCCTCCACTCAAAGCTTCACAGAGACGTGAGGCTTTTTTATTTTCAAATCAGCTCAGCCGAATAGAGCGTACCGTAAGCATGCGGGAAAGTCATCGGTTCGACTCCTTTATCCTCCACTCAAAGCTTCACAGAAATGTGAGGCTTTTTTTATATTTCCCCAGTTAGCTCAGAAGGCTAAATCTTCCCACTCAAATACTAAATGAGTTTAATTTTTTCGCAAAATTGAGGATTTCCAAATACCTTGAAAGAATTCTAATTCTTCGGTGGAATAATAGTAGCATACCAATAATTATATACGTCTATGCAGTACTTGATCTAATAGCCTATCCATGAAATCCATGCTCTTTCTAGTATGTATACTATCCTTAATTTCTTGCCTTAACGAAAGACCATGTCAAAATTTTGAATTGGGGGAAACATTTGGATTCTCATACCAAGAACAAGTAACTCATTGCACAGAACCTATATCTATTACATTTTTGGAATTGAGTCAGGACTCACGCTGCCCAGAAAATGTCACATGCGTCTGGCAAGGATTGGCGCAGATCAAATTATTGGTTTCTGTCAACGGACAAGAGAAGCCTTTTGACTTAAGTACCTACCCTCCTCATCAAGGTATTCCTTCGGAAATTGTTTTTTTAGGGTATAAAATCGCATTAGTGGATCTCAAACCTTATCCAAATACCACTAAAAAATATAGGATTGAGGACTATCAAGCCTATTTACTCATTGATAAGGTGGAAGAGTAATCGTATCTTCCCCTATGAATTCAAGCAAAGCAATTTCCTTTTCATTTCTACTTTATTTAATCCTCTTTACTAGCTCTTGCGCATGTGATCCTGAAAAAATTGCAGGATTAGTTTTTAGCGGAATGGAAAATGTGATGGGGAAAGGATTCATGCCATCCGATGAAATTCGGGCTTTAGGAGATTTTCAAAACCTGAGTGTTCAGCTAAGCAAAAACTCCACCCAGGATGGTAAGCAAAGCACAATTTTTCTCCTTTTAGAAAATGGAGATCCACTTTTAATTGGAAAACAACCTGAAATTTTAGCCAGAAAATGTGCTGAAATTTATGTCAGAGATTTTGAAAATGCCTCAGATTATCAGCAAATTACTGTGCAGTTTATTCAGAGAGATCTAAGTAACCCTGATAATTTCGCAATGCAAGAGTATGAATTTCAGGTAGCTGATTTCTTTTCTAACCCTCAACCCTAACCAAATGAATATTCCTGAAGAATTTAAAAAACCACCCCAAACACTTGGTGATTGGGTAATCAACGTGCTAATCTCAAAACTTCCTCTGATAGGATTTATCATGCTGATCGTATGGGCTGTGGACAAAGACACAGAGCCCAATAAAGCAAATTGGGCAAAAGCGGAATTAATCATGAAGTTGATCGGCTTTGCAATAGCTGTGATTATCATTTCAATAATTGGTTTCAGTTTCTTTACCCATTTTGCGGATGAGGTAGATTGGTCACAGATTGATTAATGAAGTTTAAAGCTATCTGTACCGACATTGATGGTACACTCCTGAATTCCGAGAGGGATTTATCCCCTCGACTCAAGAAGGTCATAGAAGCCTTTTCTCCGGAAATACCATTGATTCTGGCAAGTTCGCGCATGCCTGATGCGATGCGGCATTTGCTTAGAGATTTGAATAGAGAAAAACAACCCCTCATTTGTTACAATGGAGGCTTTGTCATTGATTCCGATGGAAAAGTCGTGGATTCAGTGGAAATTCCTCTTCACCTAGTTCAACGAATCTTAGAATTAAGTCAATCCACCAGCATTCATATCAGTTTGTACCAAGGTGAAAGTTGGTTTGAACCCAAGGAGGATTATTGGTCAGCCAGAGAAATCAAAAACACCAAAGTGACTCCAACATGGAAGGACACCACTCTGGTTTTGAAAGAGTGGGAAAACTCCCAATCCGGAGCCCATAAAGTCATGTGTATGGGAAACTCGCAAGAAATTAGTTGGCTCTTTGGGGAACTGCACTTCCTCTATGGAGACCTACTCCATTTGTACAGATCGAAAGACACCTACATAGAAATCGCTCCCAAAAAGATTTCAAAGGCAACCGCTTTACAAATGATTTTAAATAAATACTATGATTTCGGCATGGGGGATGTTATAGCCTTTGGAGATAATTACAATGATATTGACTTGCTACAATCTGTCGGCTGGGGTGTGGCAGTTGGCAATGCGAGACCGGAAGTGAAAGCAGTGGCTAAGGAAGTCACACTTCACCACAAGGAAGATGGAGTCGCTGCAGTTTTGGAAAAACTTATTGGCTGATTTTCCCGCTTTTTGATTTCAAATTTCTGATTTACAAAATTCCTGAACCATCCTCCACATCTTCGATGGCCTTGGCTAAAAAGTCATTGAAAGGCTTCATTTTCCTAAAACCATCTAAGGCTAAATTGATAAAGTTGCCGGAGTTTACATCTTTTTCAGCAATCGGGTGGGATACAGTGAAACTTTTCAACCGGAGATATTCTATGTAAGGATGGTCCGCCTCATAATCTCTGGAGCTAGTTTTCAACTTATCCCCTTCAATTCCAGAAAACAATTTTTTAAACTCTGGATCAGCCTCTATTCTTTCCAATTCAGCTCCTGAATAATCAATTTCCTTCCTAATCTTTTTCAAGGTTTCTGCCATTGGCATCCAGATGCCTCCTGCAAAAAAAGAGTTTCCAGGCTGAACTTGCACATAATATCCAGGCCCTTCTGATTTTTTCCCTTTTGGGGAAAAGTAAGCTCCAAAATTGGTCTTATAAGGATCTTTATTGGCTGAAAAGCGAATATCCCGATTTTGCCTAAACACACAATCCTTAGGTTTGAATGCTGATAATTCAGGTTCAACTTCAGACAATTGCTTCAAGATCACTGAAACATCTTCCAAAAATTCCGCTCTCGTCTCCTGATACCACTTTTTATTGGCATCCATCCATTCTTTGTGATTGTTTTCTGAGAGAGCTGATAAGAAAGAGAGGTAGGGTCGCATAGGAATTATAATAGGAAAATCAACAGTTTTATTAACTCATTTCTAACCTTGTGGTTTAAATAAAGTCTACCAATCCCTCCAATTTCATCCCCCTGCTGCCTTTAATTAAAACTCGCTTCTCGAGGTTTGTAACCTCGAGAACTTATCCAAGGATTTGAAATCCTCTTTTAAAAACTGCTATCTCACCCAAAAACAGCTAAATCTAAAGGGCCTTTTCTAATTCCTAAATAGTCCCCTGCACTACTCATCAAATAATCTTCAGGCTTTTCTACAATACCAGCCCGAACCGGATTTTCATGAATATAATTAGCCTTAATTTCAAAAAATTGATGCGAAAATATCTCTTCTCCATGATAACCTTTTTCCCAAAACCAAATATGGTCTTCAAATGATAAGGTCAAAGCCAACCATTTTTTCCTACTTTCTTTTGGGTTTTCTATTATAGCCTTATATATCATTTTTGAAGTATACTTTCTTAAATCCCTAATAATATCAGACAGATTATTATTCTTAGCTTGAATAATCAGATGACAATGATTAGTCATAATTACCCAAGCATAAACTTCTAAGCCCTTATATAGCTGACAGTATTTTAAACTTTCTAGAAAAATTTCAGCATAACACTTTCGAGAAAAAACATCTACCCATTGATGCACCGTAAAAGTGACATAATGGACAGCTTCTTGATCTTTTACAATATACTCTCGTCCCATCACAAAAAATTAAATAAACAGCTAACTACTAAAATACTATTAGTAGTTAAATAATCAATTGTAAAAAGATTGAAAATCTTAGGATAAATCCTCGAAATTTCAAATTTCGAGGAGCTAGTGGTTTAAATGAACTCCACCAAACCTTCCAATTTCATTCCCCGGCTTCCTTTGATCAAAATCAGATAATCCTCCAATTGACTATCCTGAAGCCAGTTTCTAAAGGAAAAAGGATCTGGGAAATACAAAGCTTTGGGCGCTTTTTCCAAGGCAGACACAACCAACTTTCCGGTGAAGCAAACCTTATCAATTTCATACTCGCTCACAATTTCTCCTAGTTTTCTATGCTCCTCTTCCGCATGCTCACCCAATTCAAACATATCCCCCAAAATGATCATCTTATGCTTTTTCCCTTGCATTGTTCCAAAGGTTCGGATGGCCGCCTCCATAGAAGATGGATTCGCATTGTAAGCATCTAAAATGATCAAATTACTTCGCTTCTCCACCAACTGAGAACGCATATTGGATGGCTTGTAATCGACTATTGCCTGTACAGCTTGATTCATGTCTACGCCAAAAAACTTCCCAACTGTCAAGGCAGTGGCAATATTTCCAAAATTGTATGCACCTATCAGAGATGAAAGAAAGATCTCCTGATTCCCCTCCACTGAGAACTTCACAAATGGATCAGCTCCATGAAAAGAAACCTCACAAAAATCACCTTTGGCAGGATACAAAACAGGCTCCTCAAAGCGCTTAATCATGTTGGATAAAATCGGGTCTTGAGAATTTATAAAGACAGTTCCTTTATTCTCTCTCAAATGCTGATAGAGCTCAGTTTTGGTTTTTAGAACCCCCTCAGGCCCACCCATTCCTTCCAAATGAGCCTTACCAATATTGGTGATAAACCCATGAGTTGGCTCTGCGATTTCGCACAACTCCTGTATATCTCCCTGCTTGTTGGCTCCCATTTCAACAATCGCCAATTCATGACTTTGATTTAAGGCTAGTAAAGTCAGAGGCACTCCAATATGATTATTCAAATTGCCAACAGTAGCTAAGGTCTTGAATTTGGTTCTCAAGACTGCATTCAATAATTCCTTAGAAGTAGTTTTCCCATTGCTCCCAGTCAAACCGATAACCGGGATATCAAACTGATGTCGGTGATAGTTGGCTAATTTTTGCAGACAAACCAGTGCGTTTTCACAGATAAAATATCGCTCATCATCCTCCTCAAAATAGGCTGCTTCATCGATCACCACCGCCGAGGCGCCCATTTCCAAAGCTTTTGAAGCAAACTCATTGGCATTGAAATTTGGCCCTTTGAGTGCAAAAAAGATATTTCCGGGATCGATTTTTCGGGTATCTGTACTGACTCCTGTACTTTTTAAAAAGAGCTGATAAAGTATGGCGATGTTCATAAGCTTCAGAAATTTCACTCAAAATAAAGCAATCATTACATCTTTGAAGCCATCTCTTCGTATTAAATTTAGTCTTCGGAATCAATTGCCTTTATGAGATTTATCCTTTTTGCCTTTTTATTTTTCAGTTCCCTCTATGCCAGCGCCCAATCTGTTTTTTCATTTGATTCTAGCAAAAGCATCAGTAAAAACAATGAAATCTTCCCTGCAGGTCTGAGTCCGGGGATCAATTCCGCGCAAATTCAGACTATTGACCTGACTAATGATGGAAAAGATGAATGGGTTGTATGGGACATTAATTCACGCATACTAAGCGTTTTTGAAAAAAATGGAGAAGATTTCATCCATAAACCCGAATTAACCTATTTATTCCCAACTGATATCAGTGGTTTTTTGGTTTTAGCGGATTTCGATCAAGATGGAAAAAAAGACCTTTTCACCTCCACTCCGCTTGGGATTAAAGTTTACAAAAACAGTTCTACTGGCAATCAGGTCTCTTGGACTCTCGCACAAAATTTCCTGAGGCTGGATGGGGCTGGAAATATTCCGGCAAATAATCTGGACACTCCTTTGATTCAGGACTTGGATAATGACGGAGATTTGGATTTGGTCATTTTCAACTTTGCTCAAGGTGACTACTTGGAGTTTTATAAAAACACTTCAATAGAAAGAAAAGGCAGTCCTGATGTAGATGGTTTTGCTTTTCCTGAAAGCTTCTGGGGAAATATCAGCTTTTGTAGTTGTGAGGGAATCAATTTTGGAACTCGCTGCGACGGAAATCCCATCAATTTTAGAGAAAACCCTGAAACTAACCGTATCCAACATGCGGGAGGGCACAGTGTACTCTATCAGGATTTTTCCGGGGATGGGATTTTCGATTTGGTTTTAGGAAGAGATGAGTGTAGTGTTTTGTTTTATCTCCCCAACCAAGGAAGTAATACTCAGCCTGTTTTTTCTACTTTTTCAAATACCGTCCCAGAATACGGACCACTCCCTGTATTTCCCATATTCCATGTTGGAAAGCAGATTGATGATCAGTTGATCATCTCTCTAAACACCAATGAAACTTCGGCTCCATTCCAAATTGATTTTTCCAACTCCATCGTAGCCCTTTCCAAAAATTCAAGTACACAAAATCCTATTCTACAAAACCAACTTTTGGATTTAGGGGAAAACTCAAGGCCGTTTTTTAAAGGAAACGTTTTTGCAGGAGAATTATGGATTAGTGCCAACAAAAAAACAGGCAATAAAGTGAGAGGTGAGCTTTCTAGATTAAGTTATTCTGGAAATCAATTTCAGGTACTCAATTCAGATTATCTCAATCTGTCCAGTTTGGACTTACTGGATCTGCAAGTCATAGAGTATGGAAGTGTCAAAAACCAATCTTACCTTTTGGTTTCAGGCCAACGTACTAACAATGGAATACCATCCCAAGTCTTGCTCCAAAATCAGGGTAGCAATTATCCGGATTTTAGTCTTTCTGGCTTATCGCTTCGGATTGGCGATCAACTCACTTTTTTTCCCTATCAAGGAAAAGATCATTTACTCATAGCCTCGCAAAATGGCAGTTTAACACTCTATGAGGTAGACTTGGAAGGGAAGACTGCCATTTTAAAAAGTAATAATTTCTTGGGCTTCCAGGACAATCCTGCTAATCGAAACCTCAGTGTTGCAGTAAGAATTCAAGAAAATCCTGATTTATATTCTGTGGATCAAACAGGTCGGATATTTCTGGTCAAAGACATGATGAATTCGGAAGTTCGTGAGGAGGTCCTGGTCAAAATTGGTGATCAAAATATCCCATTCAGACTGGGAAGAAATACATGGATATCGATTGTCAACCCCGGATTTGATGAAAATACCGATCTGATCCTTGGAAGTCGGGCCGGTGGAATTTCCTATTTAATAGCTGTCAATTCCAGCTCAGGCGAAGAGGAAAGTTTTTTAGCGAAGGTATACCCCAATCCTTCATCTGGACCATTTAAGGTGATTTCCAACAAGCCTGGAACCGCAAGGCTTGTCAATGCAATGGGACAAATCTTAGTAGATGAAATAGCTATTCCTGCCAATAGGGAAGTGGGAATCCAGGCTCAAGCCCTTCAGCCTGGAGTTTACTTTTTACAATTAGAAACTCTCGATAGAGAAGTCCTAGTGAAGAAAATCCTAATCAGGTAATCGACTTTAGGAATTCCTGAATTGAATAAATAGAACTAATAGCAGATTCTGATACTTCCTAACTGCTGTATATAAATTAGAATTTACAATTTTAAGTTTTTCAGTTTTCATCCTTAAACTTTTCCATTTGTCTCAATGCTTCAAATCATCTAGCTTAGGGTCAGAATTATAAATCCAATGAAAAAAATATTCTTATTCCTTTTTGCAGCCCTATTTGCATGGGCTTGTGCTTCGGGGCCTGAAAATCCCGCTGACTCCGTTTTTATCAACGGAATAGTCTACACGGTAGATGAATCTAACCCCAAGGCAGAGGCAGTAGCTGTAAAAGACGGCTTAATCCTGGCTGTTGGCACTACTGCTGAAATTCAAGAATACATAGGGGAAAATACAGAAGTCATCGACCTTGAAGGTAAAACCATGACTCCTGGCTTTATCGAGTCCCATGCTCACTTGATGGGAATCGGCTACAACAAGCTGGAGCTGGACCTCATGTATGTCAAAACCTATGACGAACTGGTAGAAAAAGTGGCGGAGGCAGTTGCCAAGGCCAAACCGGGCGACTGGATCACTGGTCGAGGATGGCATCAGGACAAATGGATCCAAAAGCCCGAGAAAATGGTAAAAGGTTTTCAAACCAATGAGCCTTTGAATGCAGTATCCCCCGACAATCCTGTTTTCCTCAGGCATGCTTCTGGCCATGCTTCCTTTGCCAATGCAAAAGCCTTGGAATTGGCTGGAATCGCTAATCTGAAAGGTGAAAGACCGGGAGAAGTAGAAGGTGGTGAAATTATTGTAGATGACTTGGGAAATCCAACTGGCGTATTGACCGAAAGGGCTTCCAATCTAGTGGCAAGATTAGTCCCGGAAGAAACTCCCGAAAGAGCAGAGGAGGCATTGACTTTGGCTTTACAGGAATTGGTAGAAAAAGGAATCACTTCATTCCATGATGCAGGTTCCGGTCAGGATGTGATTGATTTGGTTCAGAAATTTAAAGACGAGGGTAAACTTACCGTTCGTCAATACATCATGCTTACCGGCCGTCAGCCTGAGCTTTTGGAGGAATGGTATAAGAAAGGTCCGATGATAGACTCCGAAGATCACTTACTGACAGTACGTTCTATCAAGCTAAACTGTGATGGAGCTTTGGGGCCAAGAGGTGCCTGGTTGCTGGAAGACTATGCTGACAGACCGGGGCATCGCGGACATGAGACGCTTCCAATGTCTGTCGTAACTGAGGTATCAGAAAAGGCCTTGCCGCTAGGTTTTCAGGTTTGTTCCCATGCTATAGGAGATCGCGCTAATCAGGAGATTTTGGATAGATATGAGGCAGCTTTTGCCAAATTCCCAGATGCGACCGATCACCGATTCAGAATTGAGCATGCCCAGCATCTGCATCCGGATGATATTCCGAGATTCGGGGAATTGGGAGTGATAGCGGCCATGCAGGCCATTCACTTGAGTTCAGATCGACCTTGGGCCATAGACAGACTGGGTGAAAAGCGCATCATAGACGGAGCTTATGTTTGGCAGAAGCTATTCCAAACCGGAGCGAGAATCTGTAATGGAACGGATGCGCCTGTTGAGCCAGTAGATCCAATCCCTTCCTTTTTTGCATCCGTAACCCGCAAGACTTTGGAAGGACTTCCTGAGGGAGGCTATGAAGGCGATCAAAAAATGACCCGTGAACAAGCTTTGAAGTCCTACACGCTAGACGGTGCATATGCCGAGTTCGAAGAAGATTTCAAAGGCTCCATCGAAGTAGGCAAAGCAGCTGACTTCACAGTTTTTGATCAGAACATCATGGAGGTAGCTGAGGATGAAATACTAAAAACCCAGGTTGCCATGACGGTGATGGGGGGGAAAGTGGTTTTTAAAAGACAATAATTAAGGCCTCTCAAGGTTAGTTGAATTTTAAAAAGTTCCCTTTATGGGAACTTTTCTTATATATTTGAATTTAGAAACATGTGAGAATAATTGCAAAACGGACTTTGCGGGAATTTTGGGAAAAACATTCCGATTCTGAACAACAGCTAAAAGCTTGGTATCGAGAAGCTGAAAAGTCCCAATGGAGTAATACCCACGATCTAAAAAGAGCGTACCCAAACGCCAGTATATTGGGAGAAAATAGAGTAGTATTCAATATTAAGGGGAATCACTACCGATTGATTGTAAAAATCAATTTTGAATTTCAGTTATGTTGGATTCGCTTTATTGGTACTCACGCCGAGTATGACAAAATCAACGCAAATACGATCTAATATGAATATCAAGCCTATCAAAACTGAAACAGATTATCAAAAAGCACTGATTCGCCTTGACGAGATTTTTGATGCTCAAAAGGGAAGCAAGAAAGGAGACGAACTGGAAATACTTTCTATTCTAGTCGATCAATATGAAAAAGAAAATTTTCCGATTGATCTACCTGATCCCATCGAAGCTATCAAGTTTCGAATGGAGCAGATGGATCTCAGAAATAAAGATCTTGCTGAGGTGGTAGGAAATAAAAGTCGGGTAAGTGAAGTGTTGAATAGAAAAAGAAAACTTTCGCTGGATATGATTCGAAAACTGAACACCTATCTTCGAATTCCTACAGAGGTATTGGTTCAGGAATATTGATCCCATGATTTATTTAATTTTTTGTTTAGGATTACTTTTTCAAATTCAAGAAGAGCACACCAATGCACTACCTTAGGATAGTGTACTAAAAACCCAGTTTGCAATGACCGTGATGGGGGTAAAGGTGTTTTTCAAAAAGTATTGGGTAGAAATCTGAATTCAGATTGTAAGTTGTGTAACCTTCCAAGTTTTGAAAACCTGGAAGGTTTTTTTGAGGTATTTGCCAACTATCGAATTTGCTAAAATTCAATTTTCCTCTGGAGAGAATTCGTCTAAATTAGGTTTGGAAAATTGATTAGTGGTTTTTCAGATACTTCATAAATCCGCGAACCTTGTCAATACTACTAGCTTTTGTATTTAAATGTTGAGAAAAAATATTAAATTTTTATGCCAATATTTTAGTTGATTTTCGGAACAATATTCTAAATCATTAATAAATTTATAGGAGGGGGCAAAAGAGTATTTCGTTAAATCATGTTTTATGTTTTTTTTTTAAAATTTAACCAAGAATTAATTGACTTTAATATTATTTTGTGTTTTAGATTTTTCTATTTACAATTGATTGTTCATTTAACTAAAAACACATTTGTTAGGAAATAGAAATTATCAGCAATAGTCACAATGCTTGGAGTATTTTTCCTCTCCTAACTTAGCATGGAATTAACGTTGGAGCCTGGGAGCAATGCTTCTGTTTTCAATTCATTTGCAACTCCGAGATTTTCACAAACAATGGGTGGAGAGGATTCTATGTGTGACCCAATTACTGATCAATGTGGTCCACTAATGAGAAAATCTTCTGGAACCCGCTATTGTTGCGCCAATACAAATAGTGATTGTTGTTATATGGCAGAATGTTAATTGTTATTTGAGTATTTGGCACAGGAATAAGCCTAAGCCATAATCCCTTCTATCTTATATGAAAAGCAAATTTTGGCTAGTGGCCTTTATCTTATTACTAAATTGTACAAGTAGATCACCAGAAAAGATTAAGGAAAGTTACATTGTTATTGATCAAGGTATTCCGTCCATTAATGATGTGGTTGATTTACCTAATTTCATAACTATAAATAAAGTAATTTCTTTAGAAACAACTGACAGCTCACTAATTGATTTTGTCCATAAAGTGGTCGAAGATGAGTTTTATTTTGTCCAAGGAGGAAAGTCTGTTTATAAATTTGATAAATCTGGAGAATTTATCTCAAAAATCTCAAAGGGCAAGGGTGGTCCAGACGAATTTGTTAATCTAACGGATATTTTAACCTTAAATGATAAAGATAGATTATGGGTTTATGATTCTCATGCTAGAACGATTTTTCAATTCGACTACAATTTTAATCTCGAAATTAATTACACCTTAGACTATCCCCTTTTTGGACTTGAAAAGCTGGAAAATGGTTTAATTGGTACTCCAGGATATATGTTGGTATTAGAAGATCCTTATTCATTGTTTTATTTTCAGGGTGACAATCTAGAAGCTGGCTATAAATTCGAAAAAACTCTTCATCCATTTGATTTAGAGAAATCAGATTATCTTCATGTTATGAGGCACGATTTCTTCTCTGAACTTGAATCAGGTGGATATAATTATGTGAATTCTTTTAATGATACTATTTATCATATAAGTAAAACTGGAGATGTTTACCCATCTTATTTTATTGATTTTGGGAATAAGAAAGTTCTCGAAACAGATTTGACTGAGAAAGGATATACTTCAATCGTTGATGTCTTTCAATTTATCAATTCTACTGATAAGTCCTTTAATGTTGGGAATGTATTTGAATCAAATAAATTTCTAATTTATCGATTTTTCAATCAGGGAAAAGCCTTTTTATCCGTATATGACAAATCTACTGGCAAGTTGGTATCAGGGCATCGCATTAAATTGGACAATATTGGTAAATCAATAGAGCTACCTTTGGATGAAGAAATTAGAATTGGGTCATTTGGAGATGGGAGGGGTTATTTAGTATTACCTTCTGAGTCAAGCGTCTTAGGTGAATTCCAAAAAGAATTTGGTGTAGTAGATGGAGATAATCCTTTGTTATTAGTTTTTAATGAAAAATAATCTAGTTTTAATTGTATTTTGGCTTTTTTTAGGGTGTTCAGTTGAGGAATCTCCTCTCTAGGTGTAGAAGAAGTATCGTTAGGACTAGGTGAAGTTTGTCCACCCTGCAAACCAGCCTCTCGCTAAAAAGCTTTACAAAAGCTTTTCATGACGCTCGATCCTACCTTTCTATCCAAACAATTTTGTAATTTTCCTCCGCTATCCTGGACGAAGTCCTACTTTGAAAGGGGGTCAGTTTTGAGCTTCAACCCGGAGAAAGTCTGGGGCTATTTGCTCCAATATGCAGTGTTTGCAACTAGGAATAA
>NZ_DFMT01000023.1:0-6940 GCF_002376385.1 Algoriphagus sp. UBA3586
GTCCAAAAAGAGGGAAGCCTTCAATGTTCCAGGCGGAATGTTTTTGTCAGGACTATTTCTCGGTGGAATGGTAATAGTCTTGATTTTGGTTGGCGGACTAATCTTGACTTGGTTGACTAAATTGATTGCAAAAAAACTTCCTTTTTGGACGATTTATTTCACTTTAACCGCATTAGCATTTACTGTTTTCCATTACCAGCTCTACTCACCGACTCTGAAAATTGTCGTTCCAGAAAATTACACAGGACAAATCAACCTCGTAAAATCAAACGTATCTGAGAACATTTTGACAGTTGACTCAAACGGAATTGGATATTTAAATGAATGGACTTTTAAAAAATTGTATTCTAAACCAATTGTAGTTGACGAAAACGGAAAAGACTTAACCGAACAAAGTGTGGGATTTAACCCATCGACATTTTTTGCACTTGGAACTTCTGCCAGTTCCGATAAAAAGGAAGAAATTAGGTCGCTATCATTTGAAATTGTGCCAAAAGACAAGATTGGCGAGAAACAATATTATCACACCGACTTGACAAAATTGGTGGACAAAGAAAAAATAGAATGAAAACGTGCTACAACTATAGCAAATGCGGGATATAGTGCTAAAATGAAAGTAATTACACAAAATAAACCAACTGCTAATCGGACAAGTAAGTGCCTTGAAATCCCGCACTTGCCATAGCCAAAACCGTTGTAGTGCATTTAAAAAAGATACCCATGAACCTAAATGACAAGTATTTTGAGTTATGTTACACAGAGCGGATTCATGAATTCTCTAAAATAGATCAATATAAAAAATGGACAGATGGAACGGCTCGAACGAAATACAAGTCTTTGGACGATTTCTACATAACCGAACTTGAAATAAACAAAGAAAAATTAAACCAGCTAAGGACTGATTATAAGAAATTCAATGAATTGTATTCAAGATATTTTAACGAGCAAAGAAAGGAACTTTTTGAAAATCCAAAACCGCTTTTAGAGTGGTATGCCACGCAAAAGGAATCCTGTAATTATTGCGGAATAAATCAATTAGAGCTTCACAGAATTGTAGAATCAAGAAATGGTAAATTAACCCTCAATCAGAAAACGAAAAGGTCGAAAGGAACTATGGAAATTGAAAAACTTAACCCAAACAAAGGTTACACTTTCGACAACTCTGTTCTCTCCTGCCCTTTTTGCAACAATGCTAAAAGCAACTTGATTTCCGAAGATGATTGGCGTAAGTTTTTTGTTCCTGCCATGAAAAACTATTTCAAATCAATTTTGAGCAATGGTAACAGGTAAAGAAGCAAATACGGTTTATTTTTCTGAAAAACTGCGGTCTGACAAGCGGTTTACCAAGACCTGCAATGCTTTATCCGAAATTCTTGAAAAGCACTCCAAAAGATATGACTTTTTAAAAGCGACAAAAGACATTTGGTGCAGAGACTACATGCCTATTCAGATTGAAAAGGGAAAGTTTGTCCAATTCCGTTATGAACCTTCTTACCTAAAAGACGACTTAGAAATTCAATCAGACCCAGAAGAAGTTTGTAAAGCCAACAACATTCGACCTCAATTTTCCAAAATCAACCTTGACGGTGGCAATGTTGTGAATTGGTCAGACAGGGCAATTATTACTGACCGAGTTTTTGAAGAGAACCCAGAATATTCAAGTAAAACTAAACTGATTTCTGAAATTGAAAAGCTTCTTGAAGTAGAGATAATCGTTATTCCGCAAATAAAATCTGATATGACAGGTCATGCAGACGGAATGCTTCGATTTGTTGACCACAACATATTACTTGGAAATAACCGAGAACAGGAATTTAAATATTGGAAGGATGGGATTAACAAAGTCCTAAAGGAAAAAGGCATTGACTATATCGACATTCCGTTTCTCGACCATAAAGAAAAGAAATACCCTGACCATGCAATTGGGTGTTATGTGAATTATTTGGAAATCCAAGACTTAATTGTGCTACCAATATTTGAAACAGAGCAGAACAAAGACCAAGAAGTTTACGACAAGTTCAGAGAGATTTTCCCGGACAGAAAGATTGAGACGATAAATTACAATGAAATCGGGTTTCATGGTGGTCTCTTGAACTGCACAACATGGACGATAAAGAACTGAAAATGAATAAACGCACTACAACATTGTATAAGCGTAATGCGGGCTGAACAGCTAAAATTAGGCATTTTTGCTCCAAAGATACTTTGCGGTAAGCGGTAAGTGAATTGCTCCCAAATCCCGCACAACGCTTATACTTGACCGTTGTGGCACATTTTAAAAGACCCCAAGTATATTCGAAGTAACTTTTTAAATCTAGAAAAAACATGTAGTTTTGTATCCAAATGAATACAGATAGGTAGATGTACTTTATTGAAAAGACTGTTGAGTTTGACAAGTGGTTGAGAAAATTGAAGGATTTAAGAGCAAAAGCGAAAATTTTGTTCAGGATCCAAAAACTTGAAATTGATGAACATTTCGGGGATTGTAAACCCGTAGGTGAAGGGATTCATGAATTAAGGATAGACTATGCTAAAGGATATAGAATCTACTTCAAGGAAAGAGAAGGGAAAATCATTATTCTTCTAGTAGGTGGAGAAAAATCAACTCAACAAAAGAACAAAGGAAATTTGGAAAAGGATAAAAAAGTAAAAAATGGAAACATCAAAATTTGATATCACGGACTATTTGGACAGTAAGGAAATGATTGCTGAGTATTTGAATTCTGTTTTGGAGGAAGGGGATAATGATGATGTAGTTGTTGCGCTTGGGCACATCGCAAAAGCAATTGGGATGTCCAAAATAGCGGAAGAAACAGGGATGAGTAGGCCAAGTTTGTATAAAGCCCTATCAACAGGATCGAAGCCCCAATTTGAAACAATAATGAAAGTATTAAAAGCTGTTGGTGGTCAATTAAGAATAAATCCATTATCCACTTGAAAAAAACGATGCCACAACATCACCTTGGATACAGCGGGCGGATCAAAGTAAATTGAAAGTTTACTATCTTTAAGAAGTTAGGAGTAGGCTGGAAGGGAATGGCTCCGAATGCCCGCCGTCTCCAAGCTGAATCCCGTTTCAAACTATAAGAACTTAGCAATAAGTACAACGATTAGACAATTTTGGTATGAAAGGAGTAAAAATGAAAAATCTATTACTAGTCTTTGGACTATTTGCAATATTGTTATCATCTATTGTGACAGGTTGCAAAGAAACCGATAAAGACTTTCAAAATGAAATAGTACCATTGCCGACACTGACCAAGGAAAATATGGAAAACCAAGCTTGGCAAATGGAAGAAAGGTATTGGGACTATGTACAAAAAATTGATACCGCTACTTACAAAAAGTTGTGGCATGACGACTTTGTTGGCTACCCAAGTTTTGGTGACGGAGTCTCGACCAAAAGTAAAATAGCTATATGGATACCTGAGCTACACAAAGACTCTAGTTTAACATTCAGTTACAAACTTTATAAAAGAGCCTCTAATGCCATTGATGATGTAGTTATCGTATTCTACGATGCGGATGAAATTTGGACTAATAGAGAAAATGAAATAGTAAGAAAGGAAACATATAAGTTTACTCATACTTGGAAAAAATATCAAGACAATTGGGTCATACTTGGAGGAATGGCCGCAAAAAAGAATCAGGACAACCTTACCGATTAAAAGAACAGATTATGATTTTCTAACCGCTAACAATAACGTTTGACGGTGTTATAGAGTACGGTTCTGTCATGACCTTGAATTCAACGGCAAATAAAGACTCATTTGACAATTTCGACTTTTATCGAAAAACAAAGACTCTATTAAATATTACAGTCTGACGAACCCCCCCTACCTACAACACCGTGTTTATCCCAGCTGTGGGTGACAGGTTGAAATGTAGTTCGGTTTTACTAATTTCATCCGCCCACCGGGGACAATGACGGCTTCGAAAGCCGCAGTCAGTCGTCATAAACACAAAACGTTAACATAAATTCCCAAAAAAACATCTTCAATTATTACTAGAAACCCTTCCTTAAAGGGTCAAATCAAATTTCAAAATAGATGCTCAATCGACTCATATTTTCCATAGATATCCCAGCTGAAAAATCCAGTGTTTGGAAAGCTCTTTGGGAGGATGCGAACTATAGAAAATGGTCAGCCGCCTTTTTGGAAGGATCTTATATGCTCGCTGAAATTTGGGAAGAGGGAGGAATTGTACATTTCCTCGGACCAGATCAAAATGGCATTTACAGTAAGATTGAGCAATACTTTCCTTTTTCCATCATATCTTTCAAGCATATCGGGAAAGTGACAGATGCAAAACCCCAGCCTATAGATGAAGAAACCAAAACATGGTCAGGAGCCACCGAAACCTATAAGCTTATAGAAGGGGAAAACTCTGTAAAACTAGAAGTGGAAATAGATATAATGGAGGAGCATTTGGAATTCATGAAAGATAAATTCCCCAAAGCACTGGAGCTAATCAAAGAAAACTCTTGCTTATAGCATTTTTTCCCTAGTTCCTTTTTTCAAATTCTGCTTTTGCCCTATCCAAAAATTCAATGAATGCCGGAATACTGGTATCGTAGGAACGGGGATTCACTAGCAAATTTTCTTCATGATCCAAGATCACATAGTAGGGTTGCGCATTGTTTTGAAAGCGGGTGATTTGGAAATCGGCATTTTGCTTGCCCAAGGTTTTTTTCACTTTCCCATCGTATTCTGAAATGTACCATTCACTTTCAGGAAGCTCCAGTCGTTCATCGATATACAGCGCAACCATCACAAAATCCTCCTTCAGCCTTCTCAGAACTTCCGGGTCCAGCCACACATTTTCCTCCATTTTGCGACAATTCACGCATCCATGACCCGTAAAATCAATCAATAAGGGTTTATTGGCTTTTTTTGCGGCCTTTAAACCTTGCTCATAATCAAAATAGCCCTTGATGCCATGAGGAATTTCCAATAAATCCGAATAAACGACTGGCTCATCTAAAATATATTGGGACGACTCACCCAAAGCAGCTGCACCGTTTATTTTGAACTGCTGAGAAGTAAGGGGAGGTAAATATCCGCTCAAATATTTCAAAGGAGCTCCCCAAAGTCCGGGGATCATGTAAACGGCAATCATCATACTGAGCAATGCCAGCAATAGCCTGGGAACACCTATGAAATCTAGCGGAGAGTCGTGTGGTAATTTGATTTTCCCTAAGAGATACAAGCCGAGCGCAAAGAAGATGACTATGTGGATTACCAAGAAAATATCTCGGTCTAGTATGCCCCAATGATAGACCTGATCTGCGATGGATAAAAATTTGAAGGCCAGAGCAAGCTCCAAAAAGCCTAAAACTACTTTGACAGAGTTTAACCATCCTCCGGACTTTGGAAGACTGCTCATCCAGCCCGGGAAAACTGCGAAAAGAGTAAATGGAATTGCAAATGCCAGGGAGAAAGAGAACATGCCTAAAATTGGTTTGATCAATTCTCCTCCAGCGGAAGAAATCAAAATGGAACCTACAATTGGACCGGTACAGGAGAATGAAACCAAGACCAAAGTGAAGGCCATAAAGAAAATTCCGATTAAGCCTCCTTTTTCAGCTTTGGCGTCTACCTTATTCACTAAGGAAGAAGGCAAGGTAATTTCGAATAAACCCAAAAAGGCTAAGGCAAAAACAATGAAAATTCCGAAGAAAAAGAGATTGGGAAGCCAATGGGTCGCCAGCCAGTTTGCAAACTCCGGTCCTTGAATAGCTGCTACAGCAGTGCCCGCAATTGTGTAAATAGCAATAATGGAAAGTCCATAAATAAAGCCATTTCGAATTCCTGCTGCCTTGGTATTAGCTCTTCCGGTGAAAAAACTGACGGTCATTGGAATCATCGGGAAAACACAGGGAGTCAAAAGAGCTGCCAGTCCAGCTAAAAAGGCCAAGACGATAAAGCCCCATAAACTGGGGTTTTCTGTTCCTTCCACTTCTGTGGTAATCACCTGCTCTTGAGCGGGAGTTCTCTCTGCCGTTTCATCTGCCGGTAAAACCTCCTCCTCTGCTAAATTAAATAGCCCGCTATCCGCTGGATTTAGATTAGCTGTTTCAGTTGTGTTTGTTGTTTCAGATGCATTTAGCTGAGCGTTGAAGTCAAGGATAATTTCTTCCTCGTAATTGATGCATTGCCCCGTCAAGTCAGAGCACATCTGATATTCTAAGCTTCCGCGAATTTCCCCGGTTGTTTTAGAAAGGACCAAACTCTGCTCAAAAACCCCTTTTTTGATAAAATACGTTACCTCACCTTCCCAGACATCCTCGTATTTTTTCTTAGCGCCTACTTCCTGAAGTTTACCTTTGGCTACATAAGCATCAGAATTGCTGAGTTTTAAGGTGGTCAATAAAGGGCCCAGATTTGGGTCAAAGCTGGTTCCATATACATACCAACCCGCAGGGATTTCAGCTTCTAAAATCAGCTTTACCTCTTCTCCTACCTGAGGATTTGCGGGTTCAATCCTACTACTCCAAACCGGAGCTTTGATGATTTGGGCAAAGGAATTGAAGCTTATCAGTATAAAAATTAAACTGAGAAAGCTGATATTTTGAAGGGATCTGAGGCTCATAAACTGATGGAAAATTAAATCAGGATAGATTTAATTGGGAGAAATGATAGGTGTTTATTGTTTATTTAAGCATTGAAAATTGCCTTTTGGTTCACTTCAATTTTCAATCTCTACTTTTTGTGATTTTTCTGAATCAAAATTTTAATTATTTCTTTTATTCTTTTCAAAATAGAAATCTTTTAGATCCCCCTTAGAGGCTGTCTCAAAAGTGCAATTTGTCACATTGAGCGAAGTCGAAATGTAGGCCACAACGAAATGAATGGCCTTCGACTCCATGCCTACCGTCCTTTAGGTTTGCAAATGAGAATTATTTGGGAAAATAAGAGCTAATATCTTTCCGATTATTAAG